>CAYZDW010000034.1:0-4686 GCA_964477175.1 uncultured Steroidobacteraceae bacterium
GCCTCGCGAATGCGCCGTTAAACGCCAATGCTGACCCGGGTGATGGCACGCCATCCCCTGCCGTCGCGACGAATCTACTCGACAAGCACATGCCGGCTTCCTGCCGCACTGGCTTCGGCGGCAACTGATCGCCGTCCCAATGGATCCGGCGTCTGGCCGGAACCGTCAAGGCCCCTGCTTGCAGGGGCCTTGCCTTTTGTGCCGGCAGTTCCTGATCCCGACCTGAATTGATCGCAAGACATCCTTCGACAAAGGCCGATTCCAGGGACTTGCGCTCAGCCAGCTGCTGGCACTCCTGTTTCTGGCGGGTTGCGTAAGGTCACCGCATCCATCGCCTGGAAACCGAGCCGCGACACCGTGCTCACGGCGCGGCCCGCCGGCTTCGCGATCGGCGCTGCACCGGAGAACGTCGATGGCGTATCGCTTCTGCCCTTCCTCGCGGGATCCGAGCCCGCGGCGGCGCTCGAGTCCCGCATTCGTTTCACCGAGACCTGCTTCAACACGCCGAAGCTGATGGCCGGCAACATGAGTCCCTCGGGTCTCGTCAGCGAAGGCGCGGTGTACTACCAGATGGTGCCTGACACGGGCTGGGTTCAGCTGCGGCCGGACCGGCTGCGTGAAATCATGTCGAAGAAGCAGCGCGCGGCGTTGTCGCAGGACGCTCTGCTCGCGGCGATCCCGAGCTGGACCGACGATTCGGTGTCCTACCTGTACACGGACCGCCGCTCTCCGCTGCCACGGCGGCTCGAGGGCCGGCCGGACCCCGCGGCCGAGCCCGAGGCCGCCCGGCTGTGGGACGCACTCCACGCACGCTTTCCGGGCGAGCTGCCCGCGGACTTCGACCTGCCGCGAATGTGATCCCCATCACCGGTCGCAGCGCCGGGTTATGGGAGCATCGGTGGCGATTTAACAATTGCTGCCGCCCCCTCGTGGGGTCCATTATTCAAGGTTCGGGATACCGGGCATCAGGGACGGTCTGATCGGATGAACGACAACGCGACCGCGATGGCGGGTTCGGTCCGGGCGGTGCTCAGCGGCCTGCCGCAGCGCCTCGTCCTGGACGGCCTCATCGACGAGGCCGCGATGCTCGACGCGCTCGCGAGCGCCCGCGAGCGCAAGACCCACCTGGTCAGCTGGCTCGTGTCCCATGACCTGGCCGCGGCACGCGACATCGCAATCGCAGCCGCCCAGGAATTCGGCGTGCCGCTCCTGGACCTCGACGCGGTCACCATCGACCTCGACACGGTCCGGCTGGTCAACGACAAGCTGCTCGCGAAGCACCGCATCCTGCCGCTCGTCAAGCGCGGCAAACGGTTGCACGTCGCGGTCTCCGACCCCACGAATCTGCACGCGCTCGACGAGATCAAGTTCCAGACCGGACTCGCGATCGAGGCCGTCATCGTCGAGGACGACAAGCTGCAGCACGCCGTGCAGAAGGCGATCGAGCAGGTCGACACCTCGATGCCCTCGCTCGGCGAGGACGACTTCGACCTCGAGAATCTCGACATCTCGTCGGACGAACAGGCGGAAGCCGACACCGGCCGCGACGACATCGAGGACGCGCCGATCGTCCGCTTCGTCAACAAGATCATGCTCGATGCGATCCGCAAGAACGCGTCGGACATCCACTTCGAGCCTTACGAGAGGTACTACCGCATCCGGCTGCGTGTCGACGGGGTGCTGCGCGAGGTCGCCCAGCCGCCCGTGCAGCTCTCGACCAAGCTCGCGGCGCGCCTCAAGGTCATGTCTCGCCTGGACATCGCCGAGCGGCGCGTGCCGCAGGACGGCCGCATCAAGATGCGGCTCTCCAAGAACCGGTCAATCGACTTTCGCGTGAGCAGCTGTCCGACGCTGTTCGGCGAAAAGATCGTGCTGCGCATCCTGGACGCCAGCACCGCGATGATGGGCATCGACGCGCTGGGATACGAGCCCTTCCAGAAAGAACTCTATCTCAAGACCCTCGCGCGGCCGCAGGGCATGATCCTCGTGACCGGCCCCACGGGCAGCGGCAAGACCGTGTCGCTGTACACCGGTCTCTCGATCCTGAATGTCGAGGACACCAATATTTCGACCGCCGAGGACCCCGCCGAAATCGTGCTGGCCGGTGTCAACCAGGTCAACGTGAATCCGAAAGTGGGGCTCACCTTCGCCTCCGCGCTCCGCGCCTTCCTGCGCCAGGATCCGGACGTCATCATGGTCGGCGAGGTCCGCGACCTCGAGACCGCCGAGATCGCGATCAAGGCGGCGCAGACGGGCCATCTTGTGCTCTCCACGCTGCACACCAACGACGCGCCGCAGACGCTGACGCGCTTGGTGGACATGGGCGTCAAGCCCTACGCGATCGCGACCTCGGTCAGCCTGATCATCGCGCAACGGCTGGCGCGGCGGCTGTGCTCCAGCTGCAAGACGCCACTGTCCCTCCCGGCCGAGGCCCTGCTCAAGGAAGGCTTCAGCGAGGACCAGGTCAGGCGCGGGGATTTCAAGATCCACAAGGCGGTCGGCTGCAGCCAGTGCACGGACGGCTACAAGGGCCGGGTCGGCATCTACGAGGTGCTGCCCGTCACCGAGGCGATCGGCCGGATCATCCTGGAGGGCGGCAGCGCCCCGCATATCCGGGACCAGGCCCGCAAGGACGGCGTCTGGAACCTCCGGACCTCGGGTCTCAAAAAGGTCATGGACGGGCTGACCAGCCTCGAAGAAGTCAACCGCGTCACAGTTGAATGATCGGGCCGGGCGTTACCATCCACAGTTCAAGGTAGAGGACGACCGCCACCATGCCGCCGACCGCCGCCGCCGTCGCCAGGGACACCCCCTTTAGCTGGGAGGGCAAGGACCGCAAGGGCAACAAGGTCCGCGGCCGCTCGCTGGCCAAAAGCGAGAACGAGGTCCGCGCCGAACTGCGCCGCCAGAGCATCGTCCCGACCAAAATCAAGAAGCAGACGAGCCTGTTCCGCAGCGGCGGCAGTATCAGCCCGATGGACATCGCGATCTTCAGCCGCCAGCTCTCGACCATGCTCGCGGCGGGCATCCCGCTGGTGCAGGCCTTCGAAATCGTCGGCGTCGGTCACGAGAAACCTGCGATGCAGAAGCTTCTCCTCGACATCAAGCTCAACATCGAGGGCGGCAGTTCGCTGCACGAGTCCCTCGCCAAGCATCCGATTTATTTCGACGACCTGTACGTGAATCTCGTCGAGGCCGGCGAACAGGCGGGCGCGCTCGAAAGCCTGCTGGACAAGGTCGCGACCTACAAGGAAAAGACCGAG
Source organism: uncultured Steroidobacteraceae bacterium (assembly GCA_964477175.1). Taxonomy (GTDB): domain Bacteria; phylum Pseudomonadota; class Gammaproteobacteria; order Steroidobacterales; family Steroidobacteraceae; genus SCUD01. The sequence continues at coordinate 3,264 of CAYZDW010000034.1, forward strand.
GCGCTCAAGAAGAAGATCAAGAAGGCGCTGTTCTACCCGGCCGCAGTGCTCGCGGTCGCCGTGATCGTGACGTTGATCCTGCTGCTGTTCGTGATCCCGCAGTTCGAGGCGCTGTTCAAGGGCTTCGGCGCGGACCTGCCCGCTTTCACGCGCATAGTCATCGACATCTCGCGGTTCGTGCAGAACCAGGGCTGGTGGATGGGGATCATCTTCGGAGCCGGCGTGTTCGCTTTCGTGTATTTCAAGAAACGGTCGCGCGCCCTGCGCCATGTGTTGGACCGCATGATGCTGAAGCTGCCGGTGATCGGCCCGATCCTGGTCAAGGCGGCGATCGCACGCTATGCGCGCACGCTGTCGACGATGTTCTCGGCGGGCGTGCCGCTGGTCGAGGCGATGGAATCGGTCGCCGGCGCAACCGGCAACATCGTCTATGAGCTGGCCGTCCTGCGCATGCGCGACGAGGTCGCCACCGGCCAGCGTCTGCATCGCGCGATGGAGAATACCGCGCTGTTTCCCAACATGGTCGTGCAGATGATCGCGGTCGGCGAAGAGTCGGGTTCGCTCGACGAAATGGCCTCCAAGGTCGCGGACTTCTACGAGCTCGAGGTCGACACCGCCGTCGACGGCCTGTCGAGCCTGCTCGAACCGCTCATCATGGCGATCCTCGGCGTGCTGGTCGGCGGTCTCGTCATCGCGATGTACCTGCCGATCTTCAAGCTGGGCGCCGTGATCTGACCGGGCCGCCGGAGCCCTGGGCCATGCTGGCGGCGAACCCGGCCGTATTCGCGGCCGTCGCCGCGCTCTTCGGCCTCGCAATCGGCAGCTTCCTGAATGTCGTGATCCATCGCCTGCCGCTGATGCTGGAGCGGCAATGGCGCGCGCAATGCGCGGAGATCACGGGTCATCCTGCTGCGCCCGAGGGCGAGCCCATCAGCCTCGTCAGGCCGCGCTCGCGCTGCCCTTCCTGCGCTGCACCTATCCGCGCGATCCACAACGTCCCGGTGCTGAGTTATCTGGCTCTGCGCGGCCGTTGCGCGTCCTGCGGCGCGCCGATTTCGCTGCGCTATCCGCTGGTCGAACTCGCGACGGCGGCCGTGAGCGCCGCGGTGGTCTGGCATTTCGGTTTCGGCTGCCAGGCGGCTGTGGCGCTCGTCTTCAGCTGGTACCTCATCGCGCTGACCGGCATTGACGTGGACCGGCAGCTGCTGCCCGACGTGCTGACCCTGCCGCTCCTGTGGATCGGTCTGCTCGCGAGCTTTTGGTTCGTGGCGGGCAGCGCCGCACCGCCGGTCGCGACGCGCGACGCGCTGATCGGCGCCGCTGCCGGTTACCTGTGCCTGTGGGGCGTGTTCCAGGCGTTTCGGCTCGTCACCGGCAAGGAAGGCATGGGCTACGGCGACTTCAAGCTGTTCGCCGCGATCGG
>CAYZDW010000035.1:0-4458 GCA_964477175.1 uncultured Steroidobacteraceae bacterium
CCGATGCGGTCAAGCATCGCGCGCACATCGTCGTCGGTATGCGGGATGTATGGCATCGTCAGCTCACCGAGGCGATTTCTGCCGCGTAGGCCGCAGCGTCGAGGAGGTCGGCGCCGCCCGCATCGCCGGTCGGCCGCAGGCGAAGGATCCAGCCCTGGCCGTAGGGATCCTGGTTGATCAGTTCCGGCTGTGTCGCGAGCAGGTCATTGCCCGCCAGCACTTCGCCGCCCACCGGACTGTAGACATCGGAAGCGGCTTTCACCGATTCGACGACGGCGCAGGCGTCGCCCACCGACAGGACGCGACCGGCTTCCGGCACTTCGACGAAGACCAGGTCACCGAGCGCCGCCTGCGCATGATCGGAGATGCCGATCTCGATGCTGCCGTCCGGCAGCGAGCGCAGCCATTCGTGGCTCTTCGTGTAACGCAGGTCGCCCGGTATGTTGCTCATGCCTGTCCGTCTCACAATTCGATCATGATCCTGCCGTTCCTGGCGAACGGCGGCTTGACGATCCGCGCGGGCAGCAGGCGCCCGCGGATATCCACGCTCACCCTGTCGCCGGTCGCTGCCGGCACGCGAGCGAGGCCGATCGAACGCGCGAGCGTCGGCGAGTAAGTGCCGCTCGTGACTTCACCCTCGCCTGCGCCGTCGGCGACGACGCGCTGGTGCGAGCGCAGCACGCCCCGCCCGAGCAGCAGCAGTCCGACCAGTTTGCGCGCGGGTCGCGCGGCCCGCTGCGAGACGAGCGCCGCCTTGCCGATGAAGTCCCGCTCGTCGTCCAGCACGACGGTCCAGGCGAGGCCGGATTCGAGCGGCGTGACGCTCTCGTCCATGTCGTTGCCGTAGAGGTTCATGCCGGCCTCTAGCCTGAGCGTATCTCGGGCTCCGAGACCGCAGGGCCGCACGCCGGCGGTTTGCAACGCGGACCAGAACGCGGGCGCGGCGTCGGCGGGCAGCATGATCTCGAAGCCGTCCTCGCCGGTGTAGCCGGTGCGCGCGACGAACCACTCGCCGCAGGGCGCGCCATGGAAGACGCCGATTTCCCCGGCCTGGCTCCGGCAGGCCATCGGCAGGAGCGGCGTCGCTTTCGCGCGTGCCTGCGGCCCCTGCACGGCCACCATGGCCAGATCCCGGCGCGGGGCCACCGATATGCCCCTGGGCACGGCGTGTTCCCCGATCCACGCGAGGTCTTTCTCGGCGGTGCCGGCGTTGACGACCAGGCGGAACCAGCCTTCGTCCAGGAAATAGACGATGAGGTCGTCGATGACGCCACCATCCGCGCGCAGCATGCAGCTGTAGAACGCCTTGCCGGGCACGGTCAGCCGCGCGACATCGTTTGCGAGCAGGTATGCGAGCAGTTCCCGTACACGGGCACCCCGCAGGTCGACCGTGCACATGTGCGAGACGTCGAACATGCCGGCGTCGCGGCGCACCGCGTGGTGCTCCTCGATCTGCGAGCCGTAGCCCACCGGCATGTCCCAGCCGCCAAAGTCAACGATGCGCGCGCCGGCAGCGACGTGCTGGTCGTAAAGCGGTGTCCGTCTCATCGTCATGCAGCCTCGGCTGGCCATGCAAGAAAAAGGGGCGGCGGGCCTGCCGGACCCACCGCCCCTCTGTCCTGAAACCTGAGAGATTGGGTACCGGGTCGTTCCCGGGGCCGCTCCCCTTCGGTGGGCCCGCGAGGGCCGCTCTCCAGAGTTCGCCAGTTCCTGCCGTTCGGGTGCCTGAGCGTTTCCGGGCGGGTTGCGCCTTCGGCGCCGCAGTTCTGCGGTCTCTCCGGCAGGACCTCATCGCGAAGGGTCCGATTCTAGCGGAAACGGGCCGCCCGCGGGCCATCCAGCGCGCGCCGGCCGGCCCCTGCCGCGGTCACCGCCAAAGGGTATAGTCGCCCTCCTGCCGCCAGCCGCGTCGGAGAATTCGAGCATGAGTGGCCTGAAAGCCCTGTTCGCCACCCTGTGCTGCGCCGCCCTGCTGGCCCCGGGCCCGGCATGGACCGCCGAGGATGCAACCGCGCGTCTGCAGGCGCTGCTTGAGCGCGAGTGGCAACGCGACCTCGCCGACGATCCGCTGACCGCGAGCTATCGCGGCGACACCCGCTACGACGACCGCTGGCCCGACCTGACAACCGCCGCGCAAGAGACCCGCAATGCGGCGAATGCGCGGGTGCTGACCGACCTGGTCGCGATCCCGCGCGAGGCGTTGTCACCCGCCGATCAGCTCAACTACGACCTGTTCCGCATCGAGTACGAGAATCGCGTCGCGGCCGCACCGTTCCGTCCCGAGTACTACGAACTCACGGCGCGCGAGGGCCCGCAGTCGCTCAATGAAATCGCGGAACAGATGCCGTTCGCGCGCGTCGCGGATTACGACACCTGGCTCCGGCGCCTGGCGGCGCTGCCGGCGTACCTGGACCAGTACTCGGCGCTCCTGCGGCGCGCGGCGGCTGCGGGACGCACGCAGCCCCGCGTAATCATGCAGCGCGTGCTGCCGCAGCTTGAGATGCAGCTGGTCGAGCGGCCGGACGACAGCCCGTTCTTCGAGCGGTTCAAGCAGTACCCGGACGCGATCCCCGAGGCCGAACGCCAGCGTCTGATCAGTGAAGCCCGGCGCGTGATCGCGGAGGTGGTCGTTCCGGCCTACCGGCGATTCACGGATGCCTTCCGCGACGGATACCTGCCGGCCTGCCGCGAATCGGTCGGCATCTGGGATACGCCGGACGGGCGCGCGTTCTACGCGAACCGCGCGCAGTATCACACGACCACGGCTCTGACGCCCGAGCAGATCCACGAGATCGGCCTCGCCGAGGTCGCGCGCAATCGCGCCGAGATGCTGGAGGTCATGAAGGAAGTCGGCTTCGGCGGCACGCTCCAGGAATTCTTCCAGCAACTGCGCACCGATCCGAAGTTCTACTACGCCACGCCCGATGAATTGTTTCGTGCATACGTGTACACGTCGAAAATGATCGAGCCCGAGCTGCCGAAGTTGTTCGGGAAGCTGTACCGCACGCCCTTTGGCCTGCGCGTGATCCCGGCGACCAGTGCGCCGAACACGACGACCGCCTATTACAACGGGCCGTCCATCGACGGCAAGCGCCCGGGCTACTACTACGTCAACCTCTACCGCCCCGAAGTGCGCCCCAAATATGAGATCGAAGTTCTGACTGTTCACGAAGCGGTGCCCGGCCACCACCTGCAGATCGCGCTCGCGCAGGAACAGGCCGACCTGCCGAAATTCCGGCGTTTCCACGACGTGACGGCCTACATTGAAGGCTGGGCGCTCTACTCGGAGCGGCTGGGCTACGACCTCGGCCTGTACAAGGACCCGTACTCGCGCTTCGGCCAGTTGACCTACGACCAGTGGCGCGCGGTGCGCCTGGTCGTCGACCCAGGCCTGCATCACATGGGCTGGACGCGCCAGCAGGCGATCGACTATTTCCTCGCCAACGCGGCCAAGACCGAAGCCGACGTCGTCAACGAGATCGACCGGTACATCGCCTGGCCCGGGCAGGCGCTGGCCTACAAGATCGGCCAGCTCAGGATCCTGGAACTGCGCGAACGCGCAAAGGCAGCGCTCGGCGAGCGCTTCGACATCCGCGCCTTCCATGACACCATCCTGGCGACCGGCGCAGTGCCGCTCGAGATCGTCGAACGGACGGTCGACGCCTGGATCGAGACGCGACGCCAGCCGTGATCGCGACGCGTCGCGCCTCGGTGGGGGTTCGCATCGGCGCCGTCACGGTCGGCAACGGTGCCCCGATCGTCGTGCAGTCGATGACCAATACCGACACGGCCGACATCGATGCGACCGCGCGCCAGGTCCGCGAGCTGGCCGAGGCCGGTTCGGAGATCGTGCGCGTGACCGTCAACACCGACGAGGCTGCCGCGGCAGTGCCCTTCATCAGGGAACGGCTGCTGGCCGCGGATTGCGACGTGCCGCTGGTCGGCGACTTCCATTTCAACGGTCACAAGCTGCTCGCGGCGCATCCCGCCTGCGCCGAGGCGCTGGCCAAGTACCGCATCAATCCCGGCAATGTCGGACGCGGCAGCAAGCGTGACCCGCAGTTCGCGGCGATGATCGAGACCGCCTGCCGGCACCGCAAGCCAGTGCGCATCGGCGTCAACTGGGGCAGCCTGGACCAGGACCTGCTGACGCGGATGATGGACGAGAACGCGCGCTTGCCTGAGCCGCTGGACGCGCTCGAGGTGCTGCGCGAAGCGACCGTCGTCTCGGCGCTCGCGAGTGCGGCGCGCGCCGAGGAACTGGGCCTGCCGCACGATGCGATCGTGATCAGCAGCAAGGTCAGCGGCGTGCAGGACCTGATCGCAATCTATCGCCGCCTCGCGGCGCGTTGTGACTACCCGCTGCACCTCGGGCTGACCGAAGCCGGCATGGGCCCCAAGGGTGTCGTTTCATCGACCGCGGCGATCGCCGTGCTGCTGCAGGATGGCATCGGCGAC
>CAYZDW010000036.1:0-6213 GCA_964477175.1 uncultured Steroidobacteraceae bacterium
CGCCCGCTGCGAGGTCGCCCGAGCCCGGCAGTCGATCGAACAGCTCGCGCACCAGCGGAGACTAAGAGGTGCCGGCCATCATGCGATCCGCTCGATCGCACCAGCCGGCGCGGCGTCGCGCAACCGGCGCACGCAGTCGACCAGCAGCTAGGCGGCGCGGTCGACCTCCTCCTCCGTCGTCTGGCTGCCAAGGCTCTGGCGCAGCGAGGCCTGCGCGGCCAGATCCGAGAGTCCGAGCGCGCGCAGGACGTAAGAGGGCTCGGCGGTCGCCGAGCTGCAGGCGGAACCGCTCGATACCGCCAGCCTGCCGTCGAGGGCGAACAGCAGGCTTTCGCCTTCGACGCCCGGAAAGCAGACATTCAGGATCCCCGGCACGCTGGGCTCGGCGGCGCCGTTACGCGCGACTGGCGCCGCGGCCTGCAGGCCGGCCCAGAGCCGCTCGCGCAGCACCCGGATCCGCGCCGGTCCGGTCGGAAGCGCAGCCCGCGCCAGTTCGCAGGCGACGCCGAATCCGACCAGCTGCGGTGTCGGCAATGAGCCTGCGCGCAGACCGCCCTCATGGCCGCCGCCGAACTGCAGTGGCTGCAACGCGGGCCGCGGCCGGCGCCGCACGTAGAGCGCGCCGACGCCTTTCGGGCCACCGAGCTTGTGCGCGCAGAAACTCACGAGCGCCGCGCCGATATCGTCCACGTCGATCGGCAGCTTGCCGGCGCCTTGCGCCGCGTCGACGTGAAATGTCAGGCCGCGCTCGCGGCACAAGCGCCCGATTGCGCGGACGTCGTTCTGCACGCCCGTTTCATTGTTCGCGTGCATCAGCGAAACCAGCGCCGTGTCCGGCCGCAGTGCCTCGGCGACGCGCTCGGGCTCCACGCGGCCGTCGGCGCAGGGCTTGAGCCAGCTCACAGTGAATCCCTCGCGCTCGAGCTGACGGCAGGCGTCGAGCGCCGCGCGGTGTTCGGTACGCGCGGTCACGACATGGCGCAATCCGGCGCCGGCCGCGCGCGCGGCGCCCAGGATGGCGAGATTCACGCTCTCGGTCGCGCCGGACGTGAACACGATGGAATCGGGCTGTGCTCCGATCAGCCGCGCGACCTGATCGCGCGCGATTGCGACCCGCTCGGCTGCCACGCGTCCCGCCGCGTGCGCGGAGGCCGGGTTGCCCTGCAGCGCGGGATCGCGCAGGCAGGCGCACATCGCATCCGCAACCCGCGGATCGAGCGGTGTGGTCGCGGCGTGATCGAGATAGATCGGGGCGAAGTCCGGCACGGTCGTCAATCCTCCGGCATTGCCAAGTGCCGCTCGATCGCCGCCAGCAGTCCGCGCAGGATGCGCACTTCTTTCTCGTCCGGCACCGCGCGCGCCAGCAGCCGCTCGAGCCGTGGGCGCAACTGCGCGGCATTCCCGGGATGCATGAATCCGACGCGCTCGAGCACGGCGTCCAGATGCCGGTGCAACGCCGCCATGTCCTCGGTGCCGGCGGGCCGCGAACCGGGCTCGGGCGGGCCGGATGCGCTGCGTCCTGCCATCATGATCTCGTAACAGACGATCTGCACCGCCTGCGCGAGGTTCAGCGACTCATACGCCGGGTCGGCCGGAATCTGGATCAGGGCGTGGCAGCGCGCCAGCTCGTCATTGGCGAGACCATTGCGCTCACCGCCGAACAGCACGGCGGCGGGCCGCGAAACACTCGCGGTCAGCAATTCGGCGGCGGCGGAGCGCGCGTCGAGCATCCGCCAGTTCGCATTGCGCCGCCTCGCACTCGTGCCGAACACGAGCCCGCAACCGGCGATCGCAGCGTCAATGGACGGCAGGACCGCGGCCTGCGCGAGCAGGTCCGCCGCCCCGGAGGCGCGCGCGGTCGCCTCCGGATCCGGATACGACTGCGGACGGACGAGCGCGAGCGAGGACAGACCCATGTTCTTCATCGCGCGCGCACTCGCGCCGATGTTGCCCGGGTGGCTCGTGTCGACGAGGACGATGCGGATCGCTGCGGTCATCGCGGCTCACTGAGGATTGCTGGTATTCTACCGGTGCCGCGCGATGGTGCCGAAAGCCTCGCTGCGGCGGTTCTTTAAGCAATGCTGCGGGAGCGGGCCATGCATCCCCTGGTCAATATCGCCATCGGCGCCGCGCGACGCGCCGGCGAGCTGATCGTGCGGAATCTCGATCGCGCCGGCGGGATCACGGTCAGCGAGAAAAGCCGCAACGATTTCGTCACCGAGATCGATCGCGCCGCCGAGCAGCTCGTAATCGCGGCGATCCACAAGGCCTATCCGGATCACGGCATCCTGGCCGAGGAAAGCGGCCGCCAGGGCGGCGACGAATACGTCTGGATCATCGACCCGCTGGACGGCACGACCAATTTCCTGCACGGCTTCCCGCAGTTCGCCGTGTCGATCGCCTGCCAGCACCGTGGCCGCGTCGAGGCGGGCGTGATCTTCGATCCGCTGCGCAGCGAACTGTTCACGGCCGCGCGCGGCGCTGGCGCATACCTCGAGAACCGCCGGCTGCGCGTTTCCGGGCAGCGTACGCTGGATGGTGCATTGATCGGCACCGGTTTTCCCTATCGCGCCAACACGCGCTGGCTCAAGCCTTACCTGGCGATGCTGGAACTGGTCATGCAACGCGCTGCCGGCGTGCGCAGGCCCGGCTCCGCGGCGCTCGATCTCGCCTATGTCGCTGCGGGCCGCCTGGACGGCTTCTGGGAACTCGGGCTCGCGCCCTGGGACACTGCTGCGGGCAACCTGCTGATCACCGAAGCGGGCGGCCGCGTCGGCACGCTGGCCGGCAATCCGTACCTCGACGGCGGCAACCTGATCGCCGGCAATCCGCGCCTGTATGCGGCGTTGGTCGAGTCCTTCGCGCCTTTGCTCACCGACGAACTGCGCCAGTGACCGGCCTGCACGGTCTCGCAATCGCCCCGGTCGTGGGTTAGAGTCCGCATCGATCCAGCAGGGGGGAATTCCCGCATGAACCTGTTCCGCATCAAGCCGATCGCGGCTGCGCCGCACGTCGACGCCGGCGAGCCGGTCGAAGGCAGCCTCACGGGCGAAGTCACGCTGAAACGGGTGCTGACCGCGCGCCATCTGGTGATGCTCGGCATCGGCGCAGTGATCGGCGCCGGCATCTTCGTGATGACCGGTCAGGCCGCGGCCAATCACGCGGGTCCGGCCATCGTGCTGAGTTTCGTGCTGGCCGGTGTCGCCTGCGCCTTTGCCGGGCTCTGCTACGCAGAGTTCGCGGCGATGCTGCCGGTTTCGGGCAGCGCCTATTCCTACTCCTACGCGACGCTCGGCGAATTCGTCGCCTGGTTTATCGGCTGGAACCTCGTGCTCGAGTACACGTTCGCAGCAGCCACGGTCGCCGTCGGCTGGTCCGGTTATTTCACCGGGCTGCTTGATTCGATCGGCAGCATGACGGGTACCTCGCTGGCGTTGCCCGCGGCATTCACCAACGCGCCGCTCAACCTCGTCGAGGGGCGGATCGTCACGACCGGCGCGCTAATCAATCTGCCGGCCATCGCGATCGTCATCGCGGTGGCGGCGCTCTGCTATCGCGGCATCACGCAATCGGCGTCGGTCAACGCCGTGATCGTCGCGATCAAAGTTACCGTGCTGCTGCTATTCATGGCGTTCAGCCTGCAATACGTCGATCCCGCGAACTGGACCCCGTTCATCCCCGAGCCCGAGGGCCCGGGTCGCTTCGGCTGGGACGGCGTCCTGCGCGGCGCGTCGATCGTGTTCTTCGCCTACATCGGCTTCGACGCGGTTTCGACGGCGGCCCAGGAAGCCAAGAACCCGCAACGCGACATGCCGATCGGCATCCTCGGCTCGCTCGCCATCTGCACGGTGCTCTACATCGCGATGGCCGCGGTGCTGACCGGCATGGTCCCCTACACGCAACTCGGCACGCCCAAGCCGGTCGCGACCGCGCTTGAAACCTACCCAAGCCTGCTGTGGCTCAAGACGCTGGTCGAGGTCGGCGCGCTGGCCGGCCTCTCATCGGTGATCCTCGTGATGATGGTGGGCCAGCCGCGCATTTTCTACACGATGTCGCGCGACGGGCTGATCCCAAAGCTGTTCGGCCGCGTTCACCCCGAGTTCCGCACGCCGCACGTCGGGACGGTGATCGTCGGCGTAACGGCCTTGATTCTCGCCGGGTTGCTGCCGATCGGCGTGCTCGGCGACCTCGTCGCCATGGGCACGCTGCTGGCTTTCGCGACGGTTTGCATCGGCGTGCTCGTCTTGCGCCGCACGCGACCGGACCTGCCGCGCGCGTTCCGGGTTCCCTGGGCACCGGTAATCTGTATCCTGGGCGCCGCGACCTGCCTGTGGCTGTTCGGCCGGGCGTTCATGGACAACTGGCACTGGATGGGCGGCTGGATCCTGATCGGCTTCGCGATCTATTTCGGCTACGGCCGGCGCCATAGCGTGCTGAATCGCGGCTAGGAAAGAAGTCAGAGGTTCCCTAGCCGTCCCCCGGGATTGCTCGCTCGCGCAACTCAACCGGCGCGCCGCGGCCCTTCTTGCGCATCCGGATATTGACCATCTCGACGCAGACCGAGAACGCCATCGCAAAGTAGAGATATCCCTTCGGGACCTTCATGTCGAAGGACTCGCCGACCAGCGCGATGCCGACCAGGATCAGGAATGACAAGGCTAGGATCTTGATCGTCGGGTGACGCTCGATGAACTCGTGGATCGGGCCGGCCATGAACATCATGACGAACACGGCGATCACGATCGCCGCGACCATGATCGAGAGGTGATTGGCGAGGCCGACCGCCGTCAGCACCGAGTCCAGCGAGAAGATGATGTCGACGATCCCGATCTGGATGATCACGCCCATCACCCTGGTCCGCAGCTTCATCTTCGGTGAGCCGTGATCCGCGGGGCCTTCGAGCGAGTTGTGGATCTCGCTGACACTCTTGGCGAGCAGGAACAGCCCGCCGAAGAACAGTATCAGGTCGCGCCCCGATATTTCCTCCGTGAAAATCGTGAACAACGGCCTGGTCAACCCGATCATCCAGGTGATCGAGAACAGCAGGCCGATACGCGTGATCAACGCGAAGGCGAGCCCCAGTGTCCGCCCGAGGGCCTGCAGCTCCTTCGGCAGCCGCGACACCAGGATGGACAGGAAGATGACGTTATCGATGCCGAGGACAACCTCGAGCAGCGTCAAGGTCAGGAATGATACCCAGACCGCCGGATCACTCAGAAACTCGATCACTGGCCCTCCAGTCAGGCCGCTCAGGGCAGCGCGTCGACCTCGCTCCTCTTCTCGGGCGGCATGAAATCGCGTCCCGACGCGCCGAGATCGAGCGCAATCGCGCCCGCGACATAGACCGTCGAATAGGTCCCGATCACGATGCCGATCGCGAGCGCCACCGCGAAGCCGCGCAGCGTGTCACCACCCAGTATCGCGAGGAATACGACGGAACTCAATGCAGTGCCCGAAGTGATGATCGTGCGCGACATGGTCTCGTTGATCGCGCGGTCCATGATCTGCGCGGGCGACGTTTTGCGCATCGTCAGGAAACGCTCGCGCATGCGGTCGAAGACCACGACCGTGTCGTTGACCGAATAACCGAGGATCGTCAGGAGCGCCGCGACCACGTTGAGGTCGAATGGAATTCCGAGGAGCGCGATCGCTCCGGTCGCGACGATCGGGTCATGCAGCGAGGCGACGATCGAGCCGACCCCGAAGCGCCAGCGGAAGCGCATCGCGATGTAGACGAGGATCAGCAGCAGCGTCATCAATATCGCAAGCGCGGCCTGTTCGCCCAGTTCGCGGCTGACCTGCGGGCCGACCAGCTCCGTGCGGCGCAGCTCGGCTCCGGGATCCAGCGTCCGCAGCGCGCCCAGCACGCTGTCCGACAGGCCCTGCGACGCGTCGCCCTCGACCGGCGGCAGCCGCACCAGCAGGTCGCTCGCGGTGCCGAAGTTTTGGACCTGGAAGTCCTCGAGGCCGGCCGCGTCGAGCGCCGCCCGGGCGCGCTCCAGGTCCACCGGCTGCGCGAAGCCGACCTCCATGACGACGCCGCCAGTGAAGTCGACGGTCAGGTTGAGTCCGCGGAACAGCACGAGCGCGATCGAGCCCAGCACCATCACCACCGACAGGGCGTACCAGTAGCGGCGCAGTTCCATGAAGCGGATCGCGGGGACTTTCTTGAAGAATTCCATCGTGCCGCCCTCAGATCGCGAGCCGCTCGAT
>CAYZDW010000037.1:0-5327 GCA_964477175.1 uncultured Steroidobacteraceae bacterium
CATTTTGCTAACTCCAGCCCGCGCACCCGGCGCAGTAGGGAATGATACGCCAAACGGCTCTCAGGCCCCGTGACGCGAGGCCTGAACCCAGAAAGTGACGGGTCCGTCGTTGACTAGCGACAGCTGCATATGGGCGCCGAACTGGCCGGCCCGGGCGGCTGGAAAATGCTCGCGCGCCAGGCGGACGAGGTAGCCGAACAGGCGTTCCGCCTCGTCGGGCGGCGCCGCCCGGCTGAAGCCGGGCCGCAGGCCCTTGCCAGTGTCGGCGGCCAGCGTGAACTGCGGCACCAGCAGGAGCCCTCCGCCGACGTCCTTGACGCCCAGGTTCATGCGTCCCTCGGCGTCGGCAAACACCCGGTAGTGCAGCAGCCTCTCGAGCAGGTGTTCGGCCTCGACTGAAGTATCGTCGCGCTCGACGGCGACGAGCACGAGCAGCCCCTGGCCGATGCGCGCCACTTCGCGACTCTCGATCTCGACCGATGCGCCGGTCACGCGTTGCAGCAGGCCGATCAAGGAACCCGCGCCTCCGGTGTGACGCTACAGCCGGACATCAAAGCGTTCCAGGAGCCAGATCATGCCGAAATACGCCGCCACGGTAGCGGCCGAGGCGAGGCCCAGGCTGGGCCAGAAGGACAGGCCGGAACGCAGCAACAGCGGCAGCACCAGGAAGAGGGGCAGTGAGGGGAGCACGAGCCAGAAGATGCTGCCCGAGAGGGCCGCCACGCTCTGACTATTGCCTGTATCAGCGTAAAGCCAAATGAATGCCAGGAGCGACGTGAGCGGCAATGACGCCAGTACGGCGCCCCAAAACGAGCTGCGCTTGGCGAGTTCAGCGACCCCAACGACGATGGCGGCCGTGGCGATGATCTTGACGACGTATTGCCACATTGGATGGACGCTCAACCATTTGGAGGCCTGGAGGCGCGTCGGAGCTTGAGCAACGCGGCCTTGTCCAGCTGAGGCAGATTGTCGGTGACGCTGAACCAGGGAGATTTGACGTCGACAAAGATGTGCTTGTCCGGCCGCAGATTCGGATCGTCGTCCAGCAGACCTGCGGGAATCTCGAACCACGGGGTGTCGCCGGATGCGTCGGGTACCGGAGACCCGCAGCGACCGCAGAAGCAGCTTCGATACGCCGGAGGGTCCTCGCGTACCGGGGCTTCAAATATCGTGATCAGTTCGCGGCCCTGTACGAGTCGGAAATCCTCGCGCCGCACTCCCAGCCCGGCGACGAAGGCGGATCCACTGGCCTTGCGGCAGCGGCTGCAATGACAAAGCTCGAACGGGCCAGCAGCACGAGTGATCTCGAACCGGACACCCCCACAAAGGCAACTCCCGTGGATCATACGACGACCTCTCGTTCGATCAGGCGTCACCTGTCGGCATCACCCGACGACTTGTCCCAGTGGAACCGGTGCAAGAGACGGTGGAGCACCGGCGAGACGAGCAGTGCGGCGGTGACGATGAAGGCGAGGCCGGCGTAGAGCGCATAGAACCCTGCGAACAGCTTGCCCGCCGCGGTCTGCGGCAGGTGCACCGGCCCCATGCCGCCCAGCAGCATGGCGGCGTTCAGGAAAGCATCGATCCAGGACAGATGCTCGAAAGCGACGTAGCCGTACATTCCCAGGGCGAGCGATGCGACGATCAGGCCGATGACCACGGCCGAATGACCCAGCAGGCGGCGCAGGAATCGCGCGCGGGGCAACAGCGGCTGGTGCCTGGACTCGTACACGACAGGCAATTGAACCACAGCCGGCACCGGCATGCGCGGCCCGTAGCGGCATAGGCGCGCGAGCGTCACTGTGATATCTGTAGCGCGCTTTCGCCGGGAGAAGAACGATGAAAAGACGCGATTTAATCAAGGGACTGAGCCTGGGAGCCGCCGCCGCGGCGGTGGCCGCCTGCAGCCGGGACGCGAAGAAAGCGGGCCCGGCGGACGCGGGCCAGACCTACCAGTGGCGTCTCGTGACCACCTGGCCGGCGAACTTCCCCGCGCTCGGCACCGGCGCGATCGAATTCGCGCGGCGCATCGAGGCCTGCAGCGGCGGCCGCCTGAAGATCCGGGTCTACGGCGACGGCGAACTCGTGCCGGCGTTCGAGACCTTCGATGCGGTCGCGAGCGGCACGGCGGAGATGGGCCACGGCGCGGCTTATTACTGGAAGGGCAAGGTGCCGGCGGCGTCGTTCTTCTCGTCCATTCCGTTCGGGCTGACGGCGCAGGAAATGAACGCCTGGCTGTACTTCGGCGGCGGCTGGGATCTCTGGAAGGAGGCCTACGCGCCGTTCGGGCTCGTTCCCATGCCCTGCGGCAACAGCGGTTGTCAGATGGGCGGCTGGTTCCGCAAGGAGATCCGGTCGGTTGTCGACCTCAAGGGCCTCAAGATGCGCATCCCCGCGCTCGGCGGCGAGGTGCTCGCGCGCGCCGGCGGCACGCCGGTCACGATGCCTGGCTCCGAGATCTTCACGTCGCTACAGAGCGGCGCGATCGACGCGACCGAATGGATTGGCCCGTACAACGACCTGGCATTCGGCCTTTACAAGGCCGCGAAGTACTATTACTACCCCGGCTGGCAGGAACCCGGCTCGACGCTCGAGTTGATCGTCAACCGCGAGGCCTACGAGTCGCTGCCGGAGGACCTGCGTGAGATCGTCATGGCCTGCGCGGCGGCGACCAACGACCGGATGGAGGCGGAGTTCATGGCGCGAAACGCCGAGGCCTTGCAGACACTCGTGAAGGATTACGGGGTTGAGGTGCGGCCGTACCCGGACGATGTCATGCGCGAACTTCGGCGGCTGTCGGAGCAGGTGATCGAGGAAAACGCCGCGCGCGATCCGATGTTCCGGCGCGTGCTGGATTCCCTGCAGGCTTTCCGGCAGCGGTCGATGCCCTATATCGACATCGCGGAGCGGGCTTACCTGAACGCGCGGGCCTGAGCCCGCGTGGCGCTAGCCGTAGATCAGGTCCGGCAGCCAGGTCGCGAGCCGCGGCCAGAACCACAGCACCGCGAGCATCGCGAGCTGCAGCACGATGAAGGGCACGGCGCCGCGGTAGATGTCGGCCGTGCGGACCGAGGGCGGCGCGACGCCGCGCAGGTAGAACAACGCGAACCCGAACGGCGGCGTCAGGAACGAGGTCTGCAGGTTGATCGCGATCATCACGCCGAGCCAGACCGGATCCATGCCCATCGCAAGCAGTACCGGGGCCACGACCGGCACGACGATGTAGATGATTTCGATGAAGTCGATGATGAATCCCAGCAGGAACATCGCGAGCATCACGACGAGCAATGCACCTGCCGGCCCGCCCGGCAGCGACGAGAGCAGATCGTGGATCAGGATATCGCCGCCGAAGCCGCGGAATACCAGCGAAAACACCGAGGCGCCGAGCAGGATCATGAACACCATCGACGTCAACCGGACGGTACCCCGCATGACCTCGCGCAGCCGTACAAGATCCAGCGAGCGGCGCGCAACGGCCAGCATCAGCGCGCCCGCCGCGCCGACACCCGCAGCCTCCGTCGGCGTTGCATAGCCTGCGATGATCGATCCGAGCACCGCGACAATCAGCGTGAGCGGCGCGAGGAGCGCCTTGAGCACACGCCGCCCGAGATGATCCGTGCCGGCCCGCAGTTCCGCGGGCGGTGGCGGCATGCGCTGCGGCTGCAGCCGGGCGACGCACAGCAGATAGCCGATGTACAAGGCGACGAGCGCCAGGCCCGGCAGGATTGCGCCGGCGAACAGGTCGCCGACCGACACGCTTTGCGGTGCGAAATTGCCCTGGCGCAGCTGCGCCTGTTGATAGGCGGATGACAGCACGTCGCCAAGCAGCACGAGGACGATGGACGGCGGGAGGATCTGGCCGAGCGTGCCGGACGCGCAGATCGTGCCGCTCGCGATGCGTGGATCGTAGCCGCTCTTCAGCATTGCAGGCAGGGACAGCAAGCCCATCGTCACGACTGTGGCGCCAACGATTCCCGTGCTCGCGGCGAGCAACGCCCCGACCACGACCACTGCGATCGCAATCCCGCCGCGACCGTGCCCGAATACCTGGCCAAGCGTCTCGAGCAAGCTCTCGGCGATGCGCGCCCGTTCGAGCACGAGGCCCATGAAGATGAAAAGCGGCACGGCGAGGAGGGTCTGGTTCTGCATTGCGCCAAACAGGCGGCTGGGAAGGATCTCGAGGAAGGCGATGTCGAAGGCGCCGAAGACGCTGCAGATTGTCGCGAAAGCCAGCGACACGCCGGCCAGCGTGAACGCCACCGGAAAGCCCGCCAACAGGGCCGCAATGATCAGCGCGAACAACAGGAGCGAAAGCCACTCCATGCTCAGCCACCACGCCGCGAACGCAGGCGTTCGATCGCGCGCAGCGCGACAGCGATGCCTTGCAGGGCTAGCAAGCCGGCCATCAACGGGATCACGGTTTTCAGCAGGTAGAGCATCGGCAGCCCGCCGGCCTCGCGCGAACGCTCCGCGATGCGCCAGGAGACGGCGACGTACTGCCAGCTTTCAATGATCAGGTACGCGCACAGCGGCAGCAGGAACAGGATGGTGCCGGCGAGATTCACAGTCGCTTTGCCCCGCTCGCTCATGTCGCGATAGAAGACGTCCACGCGCACGTGCTCGTCGGCCTTCAGCGTGTAGGCCGCGCCCAGCAGGAATACGATCGAATGCATCCAGTTGACCGATTCCTGGAGCCAGATCAGGCCCTGGCCGAAGGCGTAGCGCAGCACCACGACGGCGACGGTTGCCACGACCATCGCAAGCGTGAGCCAGGAAATCAGCCGGCCGGTGCGCTCGGCGAGCGCGTCGAGGGCCGCGACCAGCTTCATTGGGCCGCAGTCCGGATCTTGCGCAGTCGCTTCAGGAACACGCCCATTTCGCGGGCAGCCTGGATATCGCCGCTTTTCTGCGCGGCGGCGATGCCGCGCTCGTAAATTTCGGCCGCGCGATCGGGCGAGCCGGCACGGGCATGCGCTTCGCCCAGCGCCTTCCACGCGGCTGAATAGCCCGGGTTCTGCTCGACAGCCTGGCGCAGGTGGTCGATCGCGGCCAGCAAGTCCCCGGCCTTCAGGCATTCGCGACCGAGCGAGTAGCGCAGGAGCGGCGAGTCCTGACCGCGCTCGAGCATCAACTGGAGGTTTTCGCGCAGGCTCATCTCAGCGCCGCCAGAAAGCGGGTGTCAGCAACAGCAGCATCGTGAAGATTTCGAGCCGTCCGGCGATCATCGCGACGACGCAGATCCACTTGGCGGCGTCGGGAATGTCGCGGAAGGTCACCGCAACCTCCCCGAGGCCGGGGCCAACATTGTTGATTGATGCGGCGACCGC
>CAYZDW010000038.1:0-6228 GCA_964477175.1 uncultured Steroidobacteraceae bacterium
CGGCACGCGCCGCGGGTTCACGAAGCTCGCGACCTCGAAGCGCCTGAGGCCGGCGGCGACGGCACGATTGATGAACTCGATCTTGACGTCCGCGGGTATGGCGACCGGCTCGTTTTGCAGGCCGTCCCGCGGGCCGACCTCGACGATCCCGATTTGGCGCGCCGGTGTCATGATTCCGGATTGTATACGCAAAACGGCCGCGGCGATTTCGCGCCGCGGCCGTCGCCGCAATTGGTCGGATGCGGAATCAGGTGGCCGTAGTGCTCCACAAATCCGCGACGCCGCGCATCTTTTCGTTGGCCGCTGCGGCTGCCTTGAATGCGTTCTTCGCCTCGGCGGCCTTCTTGCTCTCGACCAGCGCGATGCCAAGCAGCATGTTGAGGTCGTCGGGCCGGTGCAGGCGTCCCTTCGCGACGCCGCGCCTGGCGGCCTCGGTTGCCTTAGCGTAGTTCTTCAGCGTGAAGTACGCGGTCGCCAGCTTGGCCTCCGGCTCGCCGGTCGCTATCGCCTTCGCCTCGGCCTCCTGTTGCGACAGGGTGGCCCTGACGCGGTCGACCTGCGCTTTCGCATCCGCCAGCAGCCGGTTGTTGCGGTCGTCCTTCTTGATGGCGCCGCTCGCCATGCCTTTCTCGAGCATCGCGACCGCCTCGCCCGGGCTCGCCAGGTCGAGCGCCGCCTCCGCGTACTTCGCGTAATGTTGGCCGGACAGGAGCCCCCGCGAAGCGCCGAGCCGGTAGAGATTGATCATGACGACCGGGTCCTTGTTCGACTCGTCCTCGTAGGCGCTGGCCAGCTGCTTGAACACGCTCGATTTGGGCGCGACAACCATCAGCCGGTGCAGCGTCTGGATGCGCTTCGCGTCGTTGCCGGTCTCGAAGTAGGCCGAGTTCAGCGCCTCGAGCAGCTTGCCGACGGTCGTGGCCGGCTTGCCGGCCTTCTGCGCCGCGGCGACTGCTTTCTCAAGTGTGGTCGCGGCCGTGCGGTAATCGCGCAGCGCGACCTGCGAGTTACCCAGCAGGATCAGGTCGTCTGCCGTCGCCGAACCCTGCGTGGCGATCAGCTTGTCGAATGCGGCGACGGCGCCGCGATAGTCAGCGAGCGCATAGTGCGTGGTCGCCTTGAGCCGCAGCTTGCGGACCAGGTCCGCGCCGGTGACCCGGCCGGTCGCCAGGCGCTCGTCGACGGTCTGCAGCACCAGCCGATGGTCCCGGGCGTTGCTGGCCGCCCAGATCAGCAGTTCGTTGACGCCGTGCTCTTCCTGTACCGACAGCGGGCCCTTGGCCTTCGCTTCCTTCAGGAGGTGGATCGCGTCGTTGAAGTTGCCTTTGTTGCCGGCTTCCTGCGCCGACTTCACCTTGTCGGCGATTTCCTTGCGCCAGCCACCGGACTGCGCCTGCGCGGTCGCCTCCATCGGAAGCGTCGCCCCGACGATGCCCGCGAGCGGCATGGCCAGAACGGTTGCCAGCAAGCTGGCGCGAAGTTTTGGCATTTTGAGCATCACTTCTCTCCTGCTTCAACCGCCAGCCGCAGCCGGTTCCTGCCGCCCCACACGCGCGAGCCAGAGGCCGGCGATCCGCGCCATGTGCCCGTTCGCGCCCGCCGCGGCGGTCGCCGCCTGGAATGCGGCCTTGGCTTCGTCGCGCCGGCCCAGTTCCATGAGCGCGGCGCCCAGCAGCAGGTTGGCGTCGTCGAGCCGCGCGACACTACCCTTGGCGATGCCCAGGCGGACCATCTCAACGGCCTTCTCGTACTCACCGGTGCTGTAGAAGCCCAGTCCGACCTTGACAGCGACCTCGCCCTTCGGATTCTTCGCCGCCGCCGTCAATTCACCGGGCAGGCTCTTGCGGTCAATGGCAACGGTCGCCCTCGCTTCCTGCAAGCTCGCCTGGTTGCTGCCGACGCTCGGCACGATGCCCGCTTTCATGCCGTGCTCCAGCCCCCTGGCCGCTTCGCCTGGACTACCGGCCACGAGTGCCGTATCGGCATAGCCCAGGTAACCACCCACGGTCGCCAGTCCGCCCTGCGGATCCGTCACGGCGACACGATAGGCATTCAACATAACTGTGCGATCGTCCTTGGTCTCGGTCTGGTAGATCGCGACGATGCGGCTGTAGTACTCCTTGTCCGGATAGTACCCGACCAGCGCCTCGAGATTGTTCAGGCGCCCGACCTGATCCTTGGTCTCGATGAAGCAACGGTCGCGCAGCTGGAACCAGGCTTCCTCAGGCTGCTCCTTGCGGCTGACGGCGACGTCGATGGCCTTGCCCAGCCATTGCGCGGCCTCGGCGTAGTTCGAGTTCTGCAGGTAGAGACGCCCGAGCGTCTGCAGCTCATTGGGATCGGCATCGGGCGTCGCGTCGACGAACTGCCGGTAATGCTCGACCGTCTTCGCACGGTCCTTCTTCTCGTTGTAGTACGCGGCCAACTGCTGGTGCATCGGGCCGATCTGTTCCGGCAGTGCATAGCCTTTCTGCAGGTAGTGCTCGATGGCCGCGGTGAACCCATCCGTGTCGCCGCTCGCCTGCGTCGCCTGCAGGCGCCAGGTCGCGAGCACTTTGAGGTCATCCGGGGTCAGGCCCGTCAGGGCGTCCAGCGCCGGCAGCGCCGCGAGCACCTCGGGCCATTGCTTGTCGTTGACGAGTTTCTGGACCTTGGGAGCCTGCTTGCGAAACTCCGGGCTGAAATCGGCACCGGGCGGCGGCGGTTCCTCCGCCTTTCTCTTTGAGTTCTTCTTCTTCGAGTCGGGCTGTGCGGTCGGTACCTTGGGCGAACTCGGCGGCGGCGACTGGTACTGGGCCAGCGCCATACCCGGCACGGCAATGGCGAGCAAGGCCCCGGAGACCGCCGCGATGATCCACTGCGCCCTGTAACTTTGTCCCTTCATCGCCTGCTACCTCGAAAACCTGTCCGGTCGACTCCCCTGCGAGGGCGGGTTTATAACCCAAAACCTGCCCGGCTGTCTTGCAGCCGCCCTGATCAGGTGGACTGCGGCTGCTGCGGCGGGTTCCAGCGCCTGAAATAAATCCCGGGATTCAGCCCGCGTCCAGCCGGCGCGCGAAAAAAAAAACGGGGCCCGCCTTGGCGGGCCCCGCGACATCAACTGGCCTGCGCCCGGGGCGCGCTCACTGCCCCTGGGGCCGTTCCGCGATAAAGGCCACCTTGCGCATGCCGCTACGCTGCAGGATGAACAAGGTGCTGGCGATGTACTCGTAGCGCGCCCGTCTGTCGGCGCGGATGTGGATCTCCGGCTGCGGGTCCTTCACGGCTTCCTGAAGCACGTAGTTCAGCAGCTCGTTGCGGTCGATCCCGCTATCGTTCCAGTAGATCGTGCCGTCGAAATCGATCGAGAGATTGATATTTTCGGGCTTGGTCTCGGTCGGCCGGTTGACCTCCTTGGGAAGGTCGATCTTCACGGCCTGGATCATCACCGGAACCGTGATGATCATGATGATCAGGAGCACCAGCATGACGTCCACCAGCGGAATGACGTTCGGCTCGACCATCGGGTCGTCTACGCCCTTGCCAACCGCAATGGCCATCGGCTACTTCCCAGTGACCCGGGAACCCGCCAACAGCGCCGCCTGCACGTCGTGCGCGAAGAAGTTCGCGCGCTCCATCAGGGCCTTGTTGCCGCGCAGCAGGCCGTTGAAGGCCAGCACCGCAGGAACCGCGACCGCGAGGCCCATCGCCGTCATGATCAGCGCCTCGCCGATCGGACCGGCGACCTTGTCGAGCGAGGCCTGGCCGGCGATCGAGATAGCGATCAGCGCGTTATAGATACCCCACACCGTGCCGAACAGACCCACGAACGGCGACGTCGCGCCGACCGACGCGAGCACGACCATGCCGGTCTGCAGGCTCGACTGCAGCATCGTGGTGCGCCTGTCGATATGCGACTGGACCCAGTCCGACAGATCGATCGCGCTCGTGACATCGCGTGATGCGCTCTTGCGGTGATGCTCGAGGGCCTGAAGCCCATCCTGCGCGATATCGCGGAAAGGATTGATCTTGCCTTTGAGCTTGTTGATGCCATCCTGCATCGACCCGGCCGACCAGAAGTTCTTTTCGGCCTCGGCCGCGATCTTCTTGAGCGAACGTTGGTCCAGCCACTTGTTGATCATCACCAACCATGACCAAATCGACATCACGATGAGGATGACGAATACTGCCTTGCCGACATAGTCGCTCGTGTTCCAGAGCGCCTCGATGCCGTAGGGGTTATCGGTCATACCGGTTTCAGCTGCCATTCTGCAGTTCCTCTAACAGATGTTAGTTTTCCGGATAGACGCGTCCGACTCACTCGGCATCGCTCCTCCCCGGTCCCTGACGATTTCTGCTGCGTCACTCCAGCTTGAATACGATCGGCAGCGTGGCCTGCGCCTCGACGGGCTGGCCATCGCGCTTGCCGGGATCGAAAGGCAATTTGCGGATCACGCATTCGGCCGCGCCGTCGAGCCGTTCGAAACCGCTGCTCTGCGACACGTGCATCGTGCCTGCCTTGCCGATCGCATCGATCGTGATGGTCACGACGACGCGACCCTCTTCGCTCAGGCGGCGGGACGCCGATGGATAGCAGGCATTGATCGCAGCGGCGATCCGGTCGCCGCGCGCCTTGATCTTCGGTGGGGTGATCTGCACCTGGCGTGGTGGCGCCGTCTGTGCTCGCGGCGGCGGCGCCTCGCTGACGCGGACCGTGATCGCCGTCGACGGACCTTCAAAGACCGGCAGGTCGATCAGCGGAGGCGGTACGACCGGCGGCGGCACGTCCACAGGCGGTGGCGGTGGCGGCTCTTCGAGGTCTTCCGGTGGGGGCGGCGGTGGCGGCAGATCCATGATCGAGAAATCCTGGATCAGCTGCATCCCGGACCGGACAAGACCCTGTTTCAGGGCCCAGAAGAAGCCGATATGCAGGACGATGATCGCGGCCAATACGGCCGTCCGACGCGATGCCCCCGCCGAATAGACGTTCGCCATACCCGAACCTGTCCGTCCCCTCGTCTTTATCGCCGGTCGCAGTAGCCCGAAATCCGGGCTGTTACCCCGCCAAAATTCTTGGTCTGCGCACCGTCCCGTGCGCCCGATTTCCGGCACGGCCACCTTAGCGGCTGACCGATGCGACTGCAAGCGCCGGCCCTTCCCGGCCGATCGGCCCGGGCTCAGGTCAGTCCAGCCGGAATACGATCGGCAGCGAAACTTCTGCCTCGACCGCGCGGCCATCCTCGCGGCCCGCGTTGAAGCGGAGCTTGCCCAACACGCAAGGCGTCGCGGCATCCAGACGCGGAAATCCGCTGCTTTGCATCAGGCGCCAGGACCGTACCTGCCCTTGGGTGCCGATCGTCACGGCGATGAGTACACGGCCCTCTTCACCGGCGCGCCGCGACGCGGCCGGGTAACAGGCCCGGATCACGTCGGCGAAGCGATCGCCGCGACCCTGCAGGCTCGGCAGCGCCCGCTCGACAGGCTGACGCTGGATCGACGGCTCACCGTTCGGAGTGTCCCGATCGGCCGTCGGTGCAGTTGGTGAATCTTTTGAATCCGGGAACGACGGAATCGGGAATTTCGGTTCCGGCACAAAGTAGGCTTCGGGATCAATCCGACCTGGCCACTGTGGCGGCACGATGGCGGGCACCGGCTCAACGATTCGCGGTGGCGTGATGGGCTTGACCTTGATGAACGGCTCAACGGGCCGGGGCACCAGGCCAGCCGCAATCACCAGAAACATTGCGAAATGGAACCCGATGATGGCCGTGAGCACGACCGCCCGACGTGACCCGCCCGCCGAATAGTTGTGTGTCATGGAACACCTCCATTCACCATGAACGGTGCCCGAACCCGAATCGGGTCAAGTCGGACCCAGGCTGCCGGTATTCGCGATCCTGCCGTCGCGCCTGACGATTACGGCCACACCGGAAAGCGTCATCAACCCGCCGATGATCATACGCCAGTCCAGTACGTCGCCGAGAAACAGGATCACAAATGCGACGCTGAACACGGGACCCAGCACCGTGATCGGCGCGACGCTCGTCACCGGATAGCGGTGCACCAGTGCAAAGTAGGCCGTGTGCGCAAACAGGCTGGCGAGCAGCGCCGAGTAAAGCACCGCGCTCGCCCCGACCAGGTCCGCCTGGCGCAGACTCTCGAGCTGTCCGTCCTCGAGCCACAGCGACAACAACAGGAGGACCGGCAGGCTCCCCCAGGACAGCCAGGCCTGAAGTTCCAACGGCTCCA
>CAYZDW010000039.1:0-2955 GCA_964477175.1 uncultured Steroidobacteraceae bacterium
CATGGTCAGCAGGTACAGGAGCCGCGGCGACACCTCGCCGAGCAGCGCATTCGCGCTCGCATCCGCGCCGAGGATCTGCCGCGCCGATTCATTGATCAGGCGGATGCGGTCCTGTTCGTCCACGACGACCAGGCTCTCGCGCAGGCGCTCGACGATGTACTGCGACAACTCGGCAAGGTTTGCGAGGTCGATATCACGCTGCCGGACCAGCGCCTCGCTCTCGCGCAGCCGCCTTGCGAGCGGCGCTACCGCGAGTGCGGCGATGAAGATCACCGCGCCCAGCATGCCGGCCTGGGTCAGGTCCGACGGGTCAGTGGTGCCGGCGATCGAGAGGACGAGCTGCTGGCCGAGCACGAAGAGCGCGGCGATCGCCGCAACCATCGTGGCCGTGCGGTTCGGCAGCAGGATGCTGACCGCGGCGACCGGCATGATCAGGAGGAGTCCGACCCCGCTTGCGGCACCCGAGCTCGTGAACAGCAGCATCGTTACGGCGACGACGTCGAACGCGCTGTGGATGAAGGCCTGGGCGTGCAGGCTCGGCCAGCCTCTCTTCAGGAGACCGATGCAGATCACGCCGGTCGTGAACCACGCGGCGAGCGTGTAGAAGTACATGGAAGGAAACGCGGCGCCCAGCAATTGCGGCGGCGAGGCCAGCGCGGCCAGCACCGAGAGCACCGACGGAACACTCAGCCGGTAGAGGTTCAGTAGCCCCAGCACGCGCCAGGCGAGCTCCGGATCGCCGGGCGTGCGTTCGATGTCCGCCGGACCATTCACGGCGGCACTCTAGCATGCGAAGCCGCCGGGACCTCTGCGGCCGCGCACGATTGCGACGGGGTTCAAGGCTCCCGTTACAATGCCGCGATGAACCTGCACGAGTACCAGTCGAAGCGGATTTTCAGCGAGTTCGGAATCTCGGTGCCGCCGGGGAAAATCGCCGCGAGCGAGGCGGAGGCCGTGGCGGCGGCCCGCGAACTCGCGGGCCCCGTCTGGGTGGTCAAGGCCCAGGTCCATGCCGGCGGACGCGGCAAGGCCGGCGGCGTCAAGCTGTGCCGGTCCGCACAGGAAGTCGGCCGCGCCGCGGCGGCGATGCTGGGGCAGCGCCTCGTCACCAAGCAGACGGGCGCGCAGGGCCTTCCGATCAACCTGATCTACGTCGAATCGGGCAGCGCGATCGAGCGCGAGCTGTACCTGAGCCTGCTCCTGAACCGCGACCGCGGCCGCATCGCTTTCGTCGCATCGGCTGCGGGGGGCATGGACATCGAGGAAGTCGCGGCACAGGAGCCGCAGAAAATTCTTCGCGCCGACATCGATCCTGCGGCAGGGTTGCAGAGCTATCAGTGTCGCCGCATTGCGTTCAGTCTGGGACTGGCAGGAAATCAAATCGCAGCATTCGAGCGCATCGCGCGCGCGCTGTATCGCCTGTATCTCGAAAAGGACCTGGGCCTGATCGAAATCAACCCGTTGATCGTGACGAAGGACGGCGCAATTGTGGCGCTCGACGCCAAGATCAACGCGGAGGCGAACGCGCTCTTCCGGCAGCCGGCACTCCTCGAAATGCGCGATTTTTCGCAGGAAGATCCGATGGAGCGCGCGGCCTCTGAGCACGATCTCAACTACGTCTCGCTCGACGGCAGCATCGCCTGCATGGTCAATGGCGCTGGTCTTGCGATGGCGACCATGGATCTCATCAAGCTGCACGGCGGCAAGCCTGCCAACTTCCTCGACGTCGGCGGCACGGCGACCGCCGAGCGCGTGACCGCCGCGTTCCGGCTGATCCTGTCGAACGAGCGGGTGCGCGCGGTGCTCGTCAACATCTTCGGCGGTATCGTGCGCTGCGACGTCATCGCGGAAGGCATCGTGCAGGCGGTCCAGCAGGTCGGCGTCACGGTGCCGGTGATCGTGCGGCTCGAGGGCACGAACGCCGACCGGGCGCGCAAGCTCCTGTCGGCAAGCAAGCTCGCGATCACCCCCGCGAAGGATCTGACGGATGCGGCCACCAAGGCCGTGCGGCTGGCCGGTGGCAGGTCGCGCCGATGAGCATCCTGGTCAACCGCAGGAGCCGCGTGATCTGTCAGGGATTCACGGGCAAGCAGGGCACGTTTCATTCCGAGCAGGCCATCGCCTACGGCACCAACCTGGTCGGCGGCGTGACGCCGGGTCGCGGCGGCGGGCGCCACCTCGAACGCCCGGTGTTCAATACCGTGCACGACGCGCTGTACGCAACCGGCGCCGACGTCAGCATGATCTACGTGCCGGCGCCATTCGCGGCCGATGCGATCCTCGAGGCCGCCGATGCAGGCGTCCGCCTGATCGTCTGCATCACCGAAGGCATCCCCGTCAACGACATGGTCAGAGTCAAGGCCGCGCTCGGAGGTCAGAAATGCCGGCTGGTCGGGCCCAACTGCCCGGGCGTGATCACGCCGGGCGAGTGCAAGGTCGGCATCATGCCGGGCTTTATTCACAAACCGGGGCGCGTTGGTATCGTCTCGCGTTCCGGGACGTTGACTTATGAGGCCGTGTTCCAGACGACCAACCTCGGGCTGGGCCAGAGCAGCTGCGTGGGCATCGGCGGCGACCCGGTGCACGGCATGAACTTCGTCGACGTCCTCGCGCTGTTTGAAAAGGACGAGCGCACCGACGGCATCGTCATGGTCGGCGAGATCGGTGGCGGCGACGAGGAAGCGGCCGCCGACTACATCCGCCGCCACGTCGGCAAGCCGGTGATCGCCTACATCGCGGGTGTCACGGCGCCAGCCGGCAAGCGCATGGGCCATGCCGGCGCGGTCATCGCGGGCGGCAAGGGCACCGCGGAGGACAAGTACACCGCGCTCGAGGCCGCCGGTGTGCGCACCGTGCGCTCGCCCGCCGAGCTGGGAAGCGCGATGAAATCGGCGCTGGCCAGCCGGCGCCGGCGCGCGAAAAAGAGCTGACGGGGTTGCCAGCATGACCGGCGGG
>CAYZDW010000040.1:0-7305 GCA_964477175.1 uncultured Steroidobacteraceae bacterium
CACTGCCACATGAGCGCGCGCTCGTAGGGATCGGATGGCATGAGCATCGAGCCTTCCGCGAGGTAAGCGATGATCGCGTGGCTCTCGGCGATGGGCCCGTGGCCCGGCAGCATCAGCACCGGAATCTTGCCGTTCGGGTTGATCGCGAGAAATTCCGGCGTGCGGGTCGCGCCCGCGACGATGTTCATTTCCTTCACCTCGTAAGGCATCGCCAGCGCCTTCAGCACCAGGCGGCATTTGTAGCCGTTGCCCGAAGGCAGGTAGTCGTAAAGGACGAGGCTCATGTGGCCGACTCCGCAAGCAGGCGGCGCGCCTCGCGGGCGGCGCGCAGGCCGGACAGATGCGCGCCGTGCAGCGTGCCATAGGCCGACTGCTCGGTGTGCTCGCCCGCAAACACGAGGCGCCCGCCGACCGGGCGGGTCAGGAGCGCGCGGGCGCCGTAACGACCCGGCAGGCAGTGCGAATAGGAACCGCGGCTGTACGGGTCCGAAGCCCAGGCGGTCGCCGCGCCGCGGTCGAAATGGCGCCGCAGCTCGCTGCCCAGCATCGTCGTAAGCTCGGTCAGCGCATGCTCGATCATCCCCGCCTCGCCCGCCGCCTCGAGCTCGTGCGCGAGCCGGCCGGCAGAACTCGCGACGCAGACATTGCTACCCCACAACCGGGTCAGGTAGCTCATGCCGCGCCCGTCGTCGCGCCTCTGCCGCAGGAACTCGGTGCGCTCCGCCGGGAATACGTTCCGCTTGAAGCGCAGCGCGACCTTGTTCATGAGCCCGAGCGGCAGGTCGTGATGCGCGCGCAGCACCTCGGCCGGGAGATGCGGCGAGAAGATCACGGCACCCGCTGCGATGACCGCCGACGGCAGCGCGACGATCGCGAGTCGCGCACCGACCGGGCCGGCGGGCGTTTCCGCCGTCACGCCGCGCGCGCCCCAGTGGATCAGAGTTACCGGCGTGCGCAAGCGCACGGGAACGTCGCGCGCATAGTGCGCGAGCAGCGCGCCGTAGCCGTGCGGAATCAGCAGGTCGCCGCCGCGCTCGACGAATTGGTGCTGGTCGAGCGCCGAGAAATTCGCCGGCTCGATGCCTTCCCAGGCGGTCATGCCGGCTGCCGCCATCGCGTACCAGGGATCCGCGAGCGTCGCCTGCGTCAGCGCCGCTTCGGCCGGAATGTCGAGCCCGCGCCGCCCGGCGTCCTCGAGTTCCCGCTCGATGCGCTCATTGACGGCGCGCAAGCCCGCCGTCTCGGCGCCGCCCATGCGCCGCGCACCGGCGTAAACCTGGCGCGCGTAGCGGTCCTCCTGCAGCTCGAAATCGTTCTGCCGTGCATAAGCGACCCAGGGATTCACGTCAGCCGCATGCAGCCAGGAACAACCGCGATCCCAGGCGACGCCGAGGCTCGTGTCCGTGAATGCGCGTCCGCCGATGCGGTCGCGCGCCTCGAGCACGAGCACCTGGAGGCCTCCCGCCTGCAGCTCCTTGGCAACGGTCAGGCCCGCGCCCCCTGCGCCGATAACGATGACGTCGATCGGGGCCGATTGCGCCAGCAGCCGCGCGCCGAAACCGCCGAATGCGGCCGTGGCGCCGATGCCTTGCAGCAGGCGCCTGCGTTCCCGTGAAAAAGGTCGATGCAAGATCGCGCTCCGGAATCCCGGATACCAGAATACCGCGAGCCCGACTCAGGCGGCGAGTGCGCGCCGCCAAGCGCGAAGTTTGCGGGGGTAGGACATGCCGGCATGAGCCGGGCTCGTGGATGGCAGCAGAATGTTGCTCAGTGCACGCGCCTGCGGCAGCTCGTGCAGCACGTAGCGGCGCCAGGCGGCCTCTGCCCTGCGGCCATTGAAGCAAACACGCTGGATGTACGGATGTGCAGCGAAGAACTCCGCGAAGGGATTCACGATGATGGAGCGTTCGTCGATGTCCGAATCCAGGCTGCCCGCGCGGATGCACGAGGCGACAACATCCCACACCGCGATGCGGGCCGCGTAGAGCGCCGCGACCCGGCGCGCGTAGGTGGCCTTCGCGTCGAAGCCGCAGATTTCACCCACGATGGGCCAGAACAGGTTTCGCGGATGCGCGTAGTACCGCCCCGCCGCGAGCGACGCGACGCTTGGCATGCTGCCGAGCACCAGCATGCGGGCCGAGGGATGCGCGATCGGCGGAAATCCGGCGATCCGCGCGCGTCGGGCCTTCTGCCTGCGCACGCGGATCAGCTGCGCGCGATCGCAGCGACGTACAGCACAGGGCCGGTCGGCGCACCAGTCGGCGAGCCGCCGAGTGGTTCCTCGCTGACCGCCACGTTGACAGCCAGGCCGATCGCCGTGCGTTGCCGCTCATCGAGCGCGAGCCGTAGGCGCCCGCTGGCCGGCATCAGACCCAACGAAACCGGCGCGGCTTCAGACGGCAGGGCCCAAAGTTCCAGCGAGCGCTGATCGGGGTAGCTGACCGCGCCGATCGCGCTGACCTCCACATGCTCGCCGTCCGCGGCGAGTTCGATGCGCCACAGCGCTTCGCCGCCCTTGCTCGCGATGACCGCCTGCGCCTGGGGCTCAGCGACGCGCAGCTCCTGCCACAGGAACCAGCCGAGCCCCAGTACCGCGACCGCCGCGACGGCCGCCGCGAAGGCGCGCCAGCGGCCCCCCTGTGCGGGCCCGATCCTGCGCTCGATCGAGGCCCAGACGGCGGGCGACGGCGCGACGGGCGCGAGTTGGAACGCGAGGCCGGCAAGTCTTTCCTCCCAGGCCCGCACGCGCCGCTCCACGAACCCGTCGGCATCGCGCCAGCGCTCGAAACGCCGCCGCGCGGCGCCCGCGAGCGTGCCGAGCACGAACTCGGCGGCGAGCAGGTCGAGGATGTCCGGGTCGTTGCGGTTCATGATTCGAGGCACCGGCGCAGCGCGGCCAATCCGCGGCGGATCCAGCTCTTGACCGAGCCCAGCGGTTCACCGATGCGATCGGCCACCTCCGCATGGGTCATGCCATTCTGGTAGGACAACAGGATGCAGTGGCGCTGCCGTTCCTGCAGCGCATTCAGGCAATTGTCGAGCGCAGCGGCTGCCCGATGTCCCAGCGCCATCAGCGAATCGTGCGGCTCTTGGTCGGCGGCGATCGCTTCGAACTCTTCCGCGCCACCGGCAACGAGGCGCCGCTCGCGGCGCTGCAGGTCGATCGCGCGGTAGCGCGCGATTGCGATCAGCCAGGCCCAGGACGATCCCCGATCGCGCTGGAATTGCGCGGCCCGGCTCCAGATCTGGATGAAAACGTCCTGCAGCGCGTCTTCGGCGAGTGCGCGGTTCCTGAGCATCCGGATCAGGCAGGCCAGCAGCCGCGGCGAAGTCAGTTCGTAAAGCCGCTGGAAGGCCTGCCGGTCCTGGCGCGCGCATGCGGCCAGCAACCGGGCGACCTCAGGCTCCGAGTCCAGACCCGCCGATTCCGCCATCCTGACGAGTATACGCAGCGCCCGCGGCGGCGGATGCAGCAGGGCTCTGGCGGGCGCAGCGGCTTACAGCCGGCCTGCGAACCAGATCGCTCCGGTCAACGCTGTCGCCAATGACAGGGCCGGCATGAGGCGGCCGGCGTATTGGGACGTACGGCTAAGTAGCCACAGGATCGGGAGCGTCACCGCGACGATCAATAGTTGCGCAACCTCGACGCCGAGGTTGAAGCCGGCGAGCATCGGCGCGAGACGCGATCCGCCTGCACCGATCTCCTGCAAAGCGTTCGCAAAGCCGAAGCCGTGCATGAATCCGAAGCCGAACGCCAGTCGTAACCGCCAGCGGGATGCGGCTGGAAACAGATTGAGCAGGCCCGCCACGACGA
Organism: uncultured Steroidobacteraceae bacterium; assembly: GCA_964477175.1. Lineage (GTDB taxonomy): Bacteria > Pseudomonadota > Gammaproteobacteria > Steroidobacterales > Steroidobacteraceae > SCUD01. Next base: position 3,815 of record CAYZDW010000040.1, read on the forward strand.
TCGAGCCCGCGATCGCGACCTCGATCGGCTGCACCGGGACTCGGAGCGTGTCGGTCGCTGCGAGCCCCAGCGTGACCGAGTGCGCGATCGTGAACGCAGTGACGATCTTCACCAGGTCCCGAGCGACCTCGCGGCCGCTCTTGGCCGCGGTCCAGCCCGAGCTCGATCCGCGCAGGACGCTCGGCAGCAGCAACAGCAACAGAAACGCAACGTGGTCGTAGCCGATCAGCACGTGCCAGAGCCCTTCGCGCAGAAAGCGCAGCAAGATGTCGCGCACCGTAAGGGCGGGCGGCTCGGTCCAGGTTGCATTACCGAAGGACAGCACCGCGGGGAAACGCCCGTGCGGAGTCCGCACGTCGAGCAATGCGGAATAGCCGGGGCTGCCGAAGAACAGACTCGTCGATACATCGACCGGCCCGCTCCGTGGGCACACGCCGTTCAACTGAAGGGAAAGAAACGTCTCCGACTCATGCTGCCTGGTCGTGATCTCGCCGGCCGACAGCTGGCAGTCGTTGCCGCCGCGGCTGACGCCGAGACGGCTCGTCGCAAACCGCACGATCGCCTGGCGACGCGCAAGGATCTCGCTCGCGGTCAGGACGCCGTCGCCGTCTGAATCAAGCTCGAGCGGCAATTGCAGATCGGCGGCGGCAATGTCCCAGGTAGCGACGAGCCTGTCGCTCCCGCCGTCCGACACGATGCTGAGGTAGCTTGCGCCGTTTGCGTGTGCGTGCGCCGCCCCGCTCGCGAGTATCGATACGCAGACCGCAAGCAAGGCCCATCCCGCACGGACGTGGCGCTGGAGCCAGGATCCTGCCGCTGCGATCATGGCCGCGCCTGCATCAAGGATGCGACGATTCGATTCTGGCACGCGGTCTTGCGTGCTGCGACCGTCTCGTGCGCGGTCATGGACGGCTGTGATGGCACCTCGAACGTCAACGACGCCCAAAGGCTTTCCCATTCGGCGGCGACGTTTCTTGGTGTCTCGATCATGTGCACCGCAGCGACACGCCACATGCCGGGCGCGCGCAGCCTGAAACTCGCGCGACCGTCCGCACCGGTGCGGACTTTCAGGTCGCCATCCGCGGTCCCGGGCCGCGTCGCGGTAACGAGCGCGCCCGCGAGCGGCTTGCCCTCATACAGCAGTTGGAAAGACCGCAGGTCATCGGCGTTTCCACGCGTTAGATCGGGCTCCGCAACGAGTTCGAGGCGCAGACCCATCGGGCGGTCGACTACACTGCCCTCGGCATCTCCCACGCGGATCAACGCCTTCGAATGACGGGAGTAGGCCTCGCGCACCTTCTTGCCACTCGCGCCCCGCTGCTTGCGCAACGCGACGATCTTCTCCAGACCTTTCTCTCTCAGGTACTCGTCGAACTCGATGGTCGGCAACTCGGTAAACGCACGGTTGCTGCGGTAGGCGATCACGTAGTCACCGGGGGCAGTGAAACGCGCAATGCCCGCCGGATCGGACCCGTCAAGCCCGACGATTGGCTGCTCTCCTGCGGGTCCTGCCGCAACGAACTTCTCGACACGCTGGACGTTGCGGGCGAGCGACCAACCCTCGAAACCATCACCGACGCAAAGGCGGATGCCAACGCGCCGGCCACGCTCGAGGGTGAAGGTCGACGGCTCGACCCATGACTCGTGTGCACTCGCGGATGCGGAGCCGAACGCGATGACGAGCCCGGGCAACATCGCGACGGATCTGGTCCACACTCTGGTCATTCGGCGATCGCCTTGCGTAGTTCCGGATCCGACCTCAGCACGGCCGCGAAACGGTCGCGATCGACCGCGATGAATCCGGAACCAGGATCGGCATTCACCTCGTCGAGCAGATCGTCGATGCTCAGCGACTCTTGCAGCAGGCCGGTCGTGTCCGACTGGGGCAGGAATTCGGACGCAGGGCTCACGCCGGCTGGCGTCATGCGTCGCCGATCATTGGCCGTGACGATGTCGATCGTCCGTGCCAGCGTGGCCGCGGCGGCCGGGGCGGTTGGTCGCTGTCGATCCATGACATCGCTGGTTGCGTTGCGTTTAAGCGCGAAGGATCCCGCCAGGGTGGCCAGGGCGCAGAAAGTGACGACTCCGATGCGTAGCATGTTCACCGTGCTCCGTCTCTGTCGCGTCGGGATCCCGCCCGCCATCCCTGGCGGGCGGGATCCCATAGGTCGCGAATGCCTTCGATCCTCAGGGCGTCGAGTCCTTGCTGTTGTTCGTGCCGGAATGCGGCGTCTCAAGGTACGGAAAGACCTGGTGATACGGCATGTCGTTCGCCGCGATGTTGTCGCCGACGATGGTGATCGTCGAGTATCCAGGGCCGCTCGCGATCGCGGTCAGCGCGATGTCGACCACGTCGTCGCCGAAGCGGCGGCCATTCGGCCAACCGCCCGAGACTCCATTCGTCGTGTCGCCGCCGATGAAACCGAGCCGGTTGAAACCGGCCTGGCCCGCCAGTCGCACTGCATCGGTCGTCGTCGCGACTTTCAGCACCTCGGGGATGAAGATCTTCTCGAGATCGGCTCGACCGGTCGCCACGAAGTTCGTGCCGAAGACCGCATTGATCAGCGCCGCGAGTTCCGGGTTCCGCGCGTACTTGGCAAACTGCGCGTCCTGCGACGCTGGCGTGCGGTTGAAGCGATCCTTGTCCGCGAACGCCACCAGGCCTTCGGTGAACAACGGATTGCCGAGCCGCGACACCTGCTGCCAGCCGCCCAGGTTCAGCCGCGTGCCGTCGCTCTTGCGCACAGTGATCCGCGGGCGGCTGACCGACGCGTAGACGCCGACACCCGTCTGCTGACCGAAAAACACCGAGTCGTACGGGGTCGGAATGTCCAGGGCCTCGAGCTGGCTCAAGGGGATCTGCATCGCGACCGACAGCACGTTGAAGCCCTTGAAGCCGTCGACGCCGTTACCGTCCTGGCCCAGACCGTCCGACAGGCTGCCGTTGTTGTCCAGAATGCGGACGTTCAGCAGGTCGAAAATGCCCGGGATGTCCGAGAAAAAACTGTCATCGCGGGGGCCGGCCCAGACGACCTCACCTGAACTGAGACCATGGATCGTCGAGCTGGTGTAGACGTCCAGATCCCCCAGGGTCGTGGCGCCTGATACCGCCTTGCCATCGGCATCGTTGTAGAACGGCGTGACGTTCTTGCCGACGTTCGGCGGCGGCACCAGCAGATTTTTCCCGATCGTACGATCGCCATCCGCAGTCACCTTCGTGACGCGGAAGGATTGCGTGAAGTTCTGGCGCGCATCGCCAACCGCCATGATCGGGCCGACCTCCGTACCAAGGCCGTAGGAGATGATCGTCTTCCTGTTCTTGTAGCCGGCATCCACCGGCGAGAACGAGAAGTCATAGCGCAGCCTGGTCACGCCACTGTTCGGGTCCGTGATGTGGATGCTGTAGCGCGCGTCATCGGCGAAGCGTTCGTACTGGGCGCCGTCGCCCGGCTCCGAGAACGGCCGGAAGCTCATGCTGACGTTCAGCACCT
>CAYZDW010000041.1:0-3599 GCA_964477175.1 uncultured Steroidobacteraceae bacterium
CGACGCGCCGTTACCCGAGCGCAGAGCGCCTGGTCGACGCGGCCCGGGAATACGAACGGGACGAATTGGAGCGCGAGTCCGCCGGGCGTTGACAATCCGCGCCGGCGCGATTGCCTCAGCAGGGGCAGGGATGCAGCCGACAGCCCGCGGCGTCCCAGTGCAGCACGCTCGCGGTCGCATGCCAGTCGCCCAGCACGATTCGTGTGCGTTCGGTGCCGTCGACATCGAATCGGTGGGTTGCGGGCCGGTGGGTATGTCCGTGGATCAGCGTTCGCACGCCCGCGGCGCGCAACAGGGCCTCGACGGCTCCCTGATTGACATCGGTGATGTACTCGCCGGCCCCGGCCAGGTGCGCGCGGCTGCCGGCCCGGGCCTCGGCCGCAAGCCGGCGCCGGCTCGCGAGTGGCAGCGCCGTGAAACCTCGCCGCACGCGCGCATCGCGCACCAGCGCCCGCAGCCGCTGGTAGGCGCCATCGTCCACGCAGAGCCCGTCGCCGTGGCTCAATAGCACGCGGTTGCCGGCAATCGTCGCGATGACCGGATCGTCCAGGAGCATCGCCCCGGTTTCCGCGCAAAAGCGCTCACCGAGCAGGAAGTCGCGATTGCCGTGCATGAGGTACACCAGCGTGCCGCGCGCGGCGACGGCGGCGAGCGCCGCAATGACCTCGCGATGCGCCGGCTCCGGGTCATCGTCGCCGATCCAGGCCTCGAATATGTCGCCGAGCAGATACAGAGATCGTGCGTCGCGTACTGGACCGGCGAGAAACCGGAGAAACCGCCCTGCGATCTCCGGTGTGGCCGGGTCCAGATGCAGGTCGGAAGCGAACCAGGTGCTCACTCGGGCTTGTCCGCCTCCGGCGCAGGCGGGAGCTCTGTCTCGATCACCCAGGCTCGCAGGATCAACGGCCGGTCGAGCGGGACGTCCGCGCCGAACGAGGCCACGGTGCCGGTCGGCAGGTGGGCAATGCGATCGACGACCTCCATCCCCTCGACGACCCGGCCGAAGACCGCGTACCCCCAGCGGCTCGGCAGGGGATCGAGGCCCGTGTTGTCCATCAGGTTGATGTAGAACTGGGACGAACCGGAATGCGGGCTTTCCTCGCGAGCGAGGCCGACCGTGCCGCGGCGATTCGAGAGGCCGTTGCCGCTTTCGTTGGGTATCGTCGCTCGTGATTTGCGTGCCGCGAGGCCGGTGTCGTATCCGCCGCCCTGGACGACGAAGTTGGCGATGACCCTGTGGAATACCGTACCGTCGTAGAAGCCATCGCGAACGTAGCGCAGGAAATTCTCGGCGGTGAGCGGCGCGCGCACGGCGTCCAGTTCCAGCACGAAGCTGCCCTGCGAGGTCTTAAATTGGACCCGTGGCGCGAGCGAACTCGACAGTTGGGCGTTCACCGTCACGGGAATCAGGGCGATCAGCAGGATGGCAGCGCGGTACGGCATGGAACGGTCCCTCGCAGCGATCTTAGCGCACCCCGGCGCGTGAGACGCCGGGTCCGATCCCGTAGACTGTGCCGCCGATGGAGCCTTTCACCGTCACACGCTTCGCGCCCAGCCCGACCGGCGCATTGCATCTCGGCAACGCCCGCACGGCGCTGTTCAGCTTCCTGCTGGCGCGCTCCTCCGGCGGGCGCTTTATCCTGCGCATCGAAGACAGCGATCGCGGGCGCGGCAGCGAGGCACATGTCAGTTCGCAACTCTCCGATCTCACCTGGCTCGGACTGTCGTGGGACGCCGGGCCGGACCGTGACGACGGTCGTGGTCCTTACCGGCAGTCCGAACGCGGGTCCATCTACGACGGGCTGTACGAGCGGCTCGAGCGACAGGGCCAGGCCTACCCCTGCTACTGCACGCCGCTCGAGCTCGACGTTGCCCGCCGCTCGCAGCTCGCCGCCGGCCAGCCGCCACGGTATCCCGGCACCTGCCGCGGGCTCGATGCGGGCGAGCGCGCCGCGCGGGTCGCTGAAGGCCGCCAGCCTGCGCTGCGTTTCCGGGTGCCCGAAACCGAGCGCGTCGAGTTCGACGACCTGGTCCGCGGCCCGCAGTCCGTCGCAGCCGCGAGCCTCGGAGATTTCGTGCTGCGGCGCGCCGACGCCGGCGCGGTGTTCTTCTTCTGCAATGCGGTCGACGATGCCCTGATGGGCGTGACGCAGGTGATGCGCGGCGACGACCACCTGAGCAACACGCCGCGCCAGCTGTTGCTGCTGCAGGCTCTGGAGTTGCCTGCGCCGCGTTATGGCCACCTGGCCTTGCTGGTGGATGCGAGCGGTGCGCCGCTGTCCAAGCGCCGGGGAAGTGCCACCGTCGGCGAATTGCGCGAGCGCGGCTATCTCGCGGCGGCGGTCGGCAATTACCTGCTGCGGCTCGGGCACACCGGCGCACCGGACCAGTGGGTGGAACCCGTCGATTTCGCGCGCTCATTCCGTCTCGATCGCCTGGGGAGGGCACCGGCGCATTTCGATGCCGCCCAGCTCGATCACTGGCAGCGCGAGGCCGTCAGGCGATTGAGCCCTGAGCAGGCTGCGGCCTGGCTCGATGCCGAACTGCCGGCCGAATGGGAGCCGGTGGATCGCGTTGCGCTCGCGGGCCTCCTGCGCGGCAACCTGATGTTTCCTGCCGATGCCGCGGATTGGCTGCCGGTGCTCCGCGGCGAACTTGTGGCGTTGACAGACCAGGACCGGGCCTTGCTGGCGGAAGCCGGTCCCGCGTACTTCGAGGCCGCGCTCGCGGCATACCGGGAAGCGGGAGCCGACTTCGGGCGGCTGGCGCGTGAGCTGAAGCAGCGAACCGGACGCAAGGGTGCGCCACTCTTCATGCCCCTGCGCATCGCCCTGACGGGACGACGCGATGGCCCGGAACTCGCCGCGCTGCTGCCGGCGATTCCCCCTGCGATCGTGCGCGCGCGCCTCGGCGCCGCGGCGCGGATCCAGTGAAGCGGACGCCGATGCTGCATGTACACAATTCGATGACGGGCAGCAAGGAGCCGTTCCGCGAGCTCGTGGCTGGCCAGGTCGGCATGTACGTCTGCGGGATGACCGTCTACGACTACATCCACGTCGGGCACGCGCGTTCGCTGATCGCATTCGACGTCGTGCGGCGCTGGCTGCAGGCGAGCGGCTACCGGGTCAACTATGTGCGCAACATCACCGACATCGACGACAAGATCATTAAGCGCGCGCGCGAGCGGGGCGAGGATGTCGGGGCCCTGACGGCGCGCTTCATCGAGGCGATGAATGAGGATTTCGCCGCGCTCGGGATCGCAGCAGCCGATCACGAACCACGCGCAACCGATTTCATCCCCGAAATGGTCGCGATGATTTCGACCTTGCTCGAGAAAGGCTACGCCTACGTCGGCACCAGCGGCGACGTTCTATATTCCGTCTCAAAATTCCAGGGCTACGGACGGCTATCGGGCAGGAAGCTCGCCGATCTGCGGGCCGGCGCGCGCGTCGAAATCGACGAGCACAAGCGCGATCCGCTCGATTTCGTGCTGTGGAAGCGCGCCCAGCCGGGCGCGCCGTCCTGGGACTCGCCCGGGGGCCCGGGCCGTCCCGGCTGGCACATCGCGTGCTCGGCGATGGCGATAGCGCTCCTGGGCG
>CAYZDW010000042.1:0-7799 GCA_964477175.1 uncultured Steroidobacteraceae bacterium
CGAGCAGCCGGGCCTGGAGCGATGGGGGTGATCGCGCCACGGTCAGTCGCGCGTCATCCGGTAGCCGCGGCCTCTCAGAGTTTCGATCGGTTGGCGGTTTCCATCCGGGTCGAGTTTGCGGCGCAGGCGGCCGATGAAGACTTCGATGGTGTTGCTGTCGCGCTCGAAATCCTGCTCGTAGAGTTTCTCCGTGAGTTCGGTCTTCGAAATGACCTGGCCGGCGCGCAGCATCAGGTATTCGAGCAAACGATACTCGAAGGCCGTCAGTTCGACGGGCGCGCCGTCGACGCGCACTTCCTGGCTGCGGGTATCCAGCTCGACGACGCCGCTTTTCAGGAGCGGTTGTGACCAGCCGGCTGAGCGCCGCACCAGGGCCTGCACGCGCGCCAGCACCTCTTCGAATCGGAAGGGCTTGGTGACGTAGTCGTCGGCGCCGGCGTCGAGTCCGGCGACCTTCTCCTGCCAGCTGTCGCGCGCGGTCAGGATCAGCACCGGGAACGACTTGGCCGCGGCCCGCCAGGCACGGATCGCATCGAGGCCGGATCGTCCCGGGAGGCCGAGGTCGACGACTGCGACGTCGATCGGATACTCGACGCCTGCGAATTCTCCCTCGATGCCGTCAGCGGCAAGGTCGACGGCAAAGCCAGCAGCCCGAAACTGCTGTGCGAGCGTCTCCCGCAGCGCCGGTTCGTCCTCTACCACCAGCAGGCGCATCCGGTCCTCAATTCTCCTGGCCGGTCTCGGCGTCGATTGTCACCTCGAAGACGCGGCCATCCGAGCCCAGCAGGCGGATCCGGTAGACGATCCGGTCGCCATGGCGCTTTTCCTCGGCACGCACGGCGCGTGCATCGTAGCGGCGCTCGGCGCGGGCCACGGCCTCGTCCAGCGAGATCGCTGGATCCGCCATGACCTTCGCGTCGCCGCGGCCACGGCCGCGATCCGAGGCCTGCGCCGGCGTGAACGCAGCGGCCCCGGCCAGCAGGGCCAGACACCAGACTGTGAGCCATGTGGTACGGATCATCTTCATCGCGTCATTGTAATTGAACTGAAAAACCCGGGCCGTTTGCACGGCCCGGGCCCGGGATCAGCCGCGTGTCGGCGTCACGTCGACCCGGATCCGCACCCGGTCGCCCGGGTCGTAGGGCATCCGCGTCGAGTACTGGCGCCCGGCGTACTCATAGGTCACGTCGTAGCCGTCGACGCGCTCTTCCCAGCTGTCGCGATAGCGGACATCGCAGCGCTCGACGGTCCGCTCGCGACCGTATTCGTCGCCCTGGCGTTCGCGTGAGACGCTGTGACCGATCGCACCACCGATGATCGCGCCGGCAGCCCGTGCCGCCTGACGTCCATGGTGCCTGCCAACCTGGTTACCGAGCGCGCCGCCGATCAAGCCGCCCAACAGCGTGCCGCCGATGTGGCGGGACGAGAACGGGCCGTCGGACTCATAGGCCACTTCTTCCCAGCACTCGCGGACCGGCTCGCTGACGCGCACCCGGCGCCGGATAGGCTCCACGTTGACCACTTTCGCGTAGTCGTAGTCGCCACCGCCGTAACGGTCATTACGGTCGTAGCGGTCGTAGCGGCCGCCATCGTCGTACTGGTAACCGCCGCGATTGTGATCGGCCGAGGCTCCGGTGGACGCGGCGGCGAGACCGACGGCAAGGCCAGAAATCCAGAGCTTGCGTAACATGTTGCGCCTCCTTCTTTGGCACGGTGCCAATCTAGGCCGGCGACCATGAACGCGTCCTGAACGCCCCCGGGCATCCAAATCCGCAGATTTCTAAGGGATTTCGGTCTTGGCGGCGGCCCACAGCCGGTCCAGCAGTTCAGGCGAGGCGGCGGCGGGCTCGATGCCGCGGACGGCGAGCGCCTGTTCCAGATGCGCGTAACGGCGCGCGAATCGGTCATTGGCCCGGCGCAATGCGGCCTCGGGATCGAGGTCGAGATGACGCGCCAGGTTGACGACGGAGAACAGCAGGTCGCCGAGTTCTGCCTCCAGGCGGCCGGCAGCATCGCCGTCGGCGATCACCTGGTCGAGTTCGGCAAGTTCCTCGTCGATCTTTGCACGCGGCCCGCGTGCGTCCGGCCAGTCGAAGCCGGCATCGGCGGCGCGGCGCCCGAGCTTGCGAGCGCGCGACAGGGCCGGCAGGCCCGCCGGAATGCCGGCGAGCGCGCCGTTACCCTGCCCTTGCGCCTTGCGCTCCCCGGCCTTGAGCTTTTCCCAGACGCGCGACTGCTCGTCGGCATCCGCGACGGGAACGCCTGCGAATACGTGCGGATGGCGTCGCGTCAGCTTGTCGCAGATCGCATCGACGACCTCGTCGAATCCGAATGCGCCGCGTTCCCTGGCAAGCTGCGAATGGAAAGCGACCTGGAACAGCAGGTCGCCGAGTTCGTCGCGGAGCGCCTCGAGATCGTCGCGCTCGATCGCGTCGGCGACTTCGTAGGCCTCCTCGAGCGTGTGCGGAGCGATCGACCGGAAATCCTGTTGCAGGTCCCAGGGACAGCCCGACTTCGGGTCGCGCAGGCGCACCATGATTTCGAGCAGGCGGTCAATCGCCATGGTTGGGGCTGCCCAGCACTTCCCTGAGTGTCAGCAGCATGCCGGCCGTCGCGCCCCAGATGGTGTGTCCGCCCCAGGGCAGGTCCAGGGCCTCGAATTCCTCGCTGCCGATCCGGTGCAAGCGGCGCGCATGCGTCGCCGGGTCCAGCAAATGGCGCAGCGGCGCCTCGAAGGTACCGGACACCTCGGTGGGATCGAGTACCAGTTCGAAGCCCGGGCTCACGAGGCCAACGACGGGTGTCACCCGGTAGCCGCTGATGACGACATGATCAGGAAGACACCCGATCACTTCGATGAACTCGCGACGCAGGCCGATTTCTTCCTCGGTCTCGCGTAACGCCGCCGCGACCGCATCACTGTCGCCGGACTCGAGCCGGCCGCCGGGGAAGGAGATCTGGCCCGCGTGATGCTTGAGGTCGGTGGCCCGGTGCGTCAGGAGCACCGTCAGCTCGTCACCGCGGTCGACCAGCGGGATCAGTACGGCGGCGCGTATCGGCTGCGGCGGGAACAGCGCTCGCAGCCGCTCCACCGTCGAACGCGCGAATGCGCCGACGCGCGGATCCGAATCGCCGCACTGCGCCGCGAGACGGCTGCGCAATTCCTGCCTCAGGGTTGCCGCTGGCAGGCGGTGCAACTCGGGCATCGGCTCATGGATCACGGGTCGCCCTTCGCGGACCCGCCGCGCGCGAGGCGCGTGGGATCGAGCAGACGCGCAAGCCTCTCGCGCGGCAGACCGGTCTCCTCTGCCGCGACATCGAGAATCGGGCGTCGCTCCGCGGTCGCACGTCGAGCGATCGCCGCCGCGCGGTCGTAGCCGATCTCCGGCGCGAGCGCCGTCAGCAGCATCGGGTTGCGTGCCAGCGTTTCTGCGAGCGCGCCGGCATGCACCGTAAGGCCCGCGATCGCGCGCCGCGCGAGCGCGCGGCCTGCGCCGCCGAGCAGCTCGATGCTCTGCAGCAGCCCGTGCGCGATCAGCGGCAGCATCACGTTGAGCTGGAAGTTGCCGGATGCGCCGGCCATCGCGACCGCTGCGTCGTTGGCCATGACCTGGGTGGCGGCCATCGCGACCGCCTCGGGGATCACGGGGTTCACCTTGCCGGGCATGATGCTGGAGCCCGGCTGCAAGGCTGGCAGCGAGATCTCGCCGAGCCCGGCCAGCGGGCCGGAATTCATCCAGCGCAGGTCGTTGGCGATCTTCAGCAACACCACGGCCGCGCCGCGCAGCTGGCCGGACAGCTCCACGGCCGTATCCTGCGACGCCAGGCTCGCGAAGCGGTCCGGCGCGGGGGCGAGTGCGAGCCCGGTGTGTGCGGCGAGGCGCGCAATCGCGCGCTCCGCGAATTGCGGATGGGCGTTGACGCCGGTGCCGACTGCAGTCGCACCCAGTGCAAGCCGGTGCAGGCGCGGCGCGACTGCCGCGAGGCGCAGTGCCGCCTCTTCGACCTGGGTCTGCCAGGCATGCATTTCCTGGCCGATCGTGATCGGCAAGGCATCCATGAGATGCGTTCGCCCGGGCTTGACGTGATCGCCAACTTCGGCCGCCTTGTCGGCGATCGCGCGCGCAAGCTCGGCCAGCGCCGGCAGCAGCGTGTCGCGCAGCTCGAGCGCTGTTGCGAGGTGGATCGCGGTCGGGATGACGTCGTTGCTGCTCTGGCAGCGATTGACATGATCGTTCGGATGCACGGCAGTGCCGAGGCGCGCGCCCGCCAGGCGGGCGATGACCTCGTTGGCATTCATGTTCGTGCTGGTGCCGGAGCCGGTCTGCATGACGCCGAGCGGGAACTGGTCAGCGTGTTGTCCGGCCGCGACCTCGAGCGCCGCTTCGGCGATCGCTGCGGCGAGCCGCGCTTCCAGCTCGCCGAGTTCGCCGTTGGTCAGAGCCGCCGCCCACTTGATCAGTCCGAGCGCGCGGATCAATGAATCCGGCATGGGCAGGTCGCCGATCTGGAAATTATCGACGGCGCGCTGGGTCTGGGCGCCCCAAAGCGCCGACGCGGTCACGCGGACCTCGCCGAGGCTGTCCTTTTCGATGCGGTCGGTATCGCTCTCGGGTAACATACACATTCTATCATCTGGGCCCGGCGCCATGACCGACCATCGCCTGACCGCATTGTCGCCGCTCGACGGGCGCTATGCCGACAAGTGCGCGGACCTGGCGTCCCTGTTCAGCGAAGCGGCGTTGATTGGCTACCGCGTGCGCGTGGAAGCCTGCTGGTTCCGGCAGCTGGCCGCATCCGGTCACTTCGCAGCGCTCGTCACCCTGCCCGCGACGCTGGCGGCGAGGCTCGATGCGCTCATCGAAGGCGTCGACACGACCGCGCTCCGCCGGGTCAAGGAGATCGAGCGCGAGACGAATCACGACGTCAAGGCCGTCGAGTATTTCATCCGTGAGCAGCTCGCGGTGGCGGGCGCCCTGCCCGCCCAACTCGAATTCGTGCATTTCGCCTGCACGTCGGAGGACATCAACAACCTGAGCTACGCCATGATGCTCGCCGACGCGCGCGGCGGCGTGCTGCTGCCGCTGATCGGCGAGGTCGCAGACAGGCTTGCCGAGCTTGCGCACCGCCACGCCGGTACGGCGATGCTGTCGCGCACGCACGGTCAGCCGGCCTCGCCGACGACGCTCGGCAAGGAGGCGGCTAATTTGGTCGCGCGGTTGCGGCGCGCGGCCGCTTCGTTCGGCCGCGTGGAGCTGCTCGGCAAGTTCAACGGGGCGGTCGGCAACTTCAACGCGCACCATGCCGCAAGCCCGGAGACCGACTGGCGTGCCGAGTCGCGACGCTTCATCCTGGGCTTCGGGCTCATGCCGAACGAGTACACGACCCAAATCGAGCCGCACGACTGGATCGCGGAGTACTGCGACGCGCTCGCGCGCGCCGACACCGTGTTGATCGACCTGTGCCGCGACCTCTGGGGCTACGTATCGCTCGGCTACTTCCGGCAGCAGCCGGTCGCCGGCGAGATCGGTTCGTCGACAATGCCGCACAAGGTGAACCCGATCGACTTCGAGAACGCCGAGGGCAATGCCGGTCTCGCGAACGCGATGCTCAGGCACTTTGCCGAGAAGTTGCCGGTGTCACGCTGGCAGCGGGACCTCAGCGACTCGACCGTGCTGCGCAACCTCGGTGTCGCGCTCGGGCATAGCGCATTGGCCTGGCGCTCGGTGCTTCGCGGCCTGGCGCGCATCGAACCGGAGGCTGGGCGCATGACGGCGGATCTCGACGCGCACTGGGAGGTGCTCGCCGAGGCGATTCAGACCGTCATGCGCGCCCATGGCGTCGGCGGCGCCTACGAGCGACTCAAGGAGTTCGCGCGCGGGCGCGACATGGGTCCGCAGGAACTGCGCGCCTTCGTGGCGGGACTCGGGCTTCCCGACGACGCGCGCCGGCGGCTCGAGGCATTGACGCCATCCGCCTACACGGGCCTCGCGGAAGCACTGGCCAGGGCGGTCTGAAGGCGGCCGGCGATGCCCGAAAGCGCGATCGAATGCGTGTTGACGACGTGGAGCACGGACCGCCCGGCTCTCCAGAAAATCCGCCGCGAAGTCTTCATCGACGAACAGTTGGTGCCCGAATCCGACGAATGGGACGATGACGATGCGGTCAGCGTTCACGCTCTCGCCAGTCTGAACCGTGAACCAGTTGGCACCGGGCGACTTAATCCGGGCGGTAAGATCGGCCGGATCGCGGTAAAAGCCGGACTGCGAGGCCGGGGCATCGGCACCTTGATACTGCGCCTGCTGCTCCACGAGGCCTACCACTGCGGCATTCGCGAGCCATACCTGCACTCGCAACTGCAGGCTGTGCCCTTCTACGAGAAACTCGGTTTTCGTATCGAGGGCGAGGTGTTCGACGAGGCGGGCATCCCCCACGTGAGGATGAAGCACGCCCTGAGGTGACGGACTGTGCAAACCCAGCGGCAGAGCGTGACCGGCACGCGGTCCATCATCGCGACGCTCGACGAAGCCCGCGGCGCCACGCAGCAGGTGGCACTGGTCGCGCGCCGCTTGCTCACGATGTACACGCAGGACCTGGAGCCCTCGGTCTACGACCAGCCTCAGTTCCTGGAGACAGTCAAGAAGCTGGTGCTGTCCAGGAGCTACGCCAAGGTTCGAGTGCTGCTCGCCGACCCGTCGCGCGTCGTCTACGAGGGCAGCAAGTTCGTGCACCTTGCGCGCCGCATCACGAGTCACATCGAGATCCGGCACGTCAAATCGGACCACCGCAACAACCAGGCGGCCTTCCTGATCGCCGATGACCGCGCGCTGGTCTATCGCCTGCAGGCCTCGCGCTGGGAAGGCATCGTCGAGATGAACGATCCGGCAGTCGCCCGCCGCTACCTCAACTACTTCGACGAGATCTGGATCGCCAGCGAGCCGGAAGCGGAAACGCGCCAGCAGCACCTGTAGGGAACCACCAACGCACTCCCTCGCGGCAGCAGCTGACCTCGCGGGCCAGCCGCTATAATCGCTGCATGGCGTTCAAACCCGATGTCACCGTGGCGGCGATCGTCGAACGCGGCGACCGCTTCCTGATCGTGCAGGAGCGCGCCGCGCGTCGCATCGTGCTGAACCAGCCGGCCGGGCACCTCGAAGACGGCGAGTCGCTGCTGCAGGCGGTGATTCGCGAGACATTCGAAGAGACCGGGTATCCCTTCACGCCACAGGCGTTGACCGGCCTGTACCTGTGGCGCGGTTCGGGCGAGCGCACTTTCCTGCGCGTCGCATTCGTGGGCAGCGTGGGCGAGCGTGTCGATGGCGTGGCCCTCGACCGCGCGATCATCCGCACGAACTGGTTCAGCCGCGATCAGCTGCGTGATCGCGAAGCGGAGTTACGGAGCCCCTTGGTGCTGCTGTGCATCGACGACTACCTGCGCGGTGCACGTTACCCGCTCGAACTCCTGAATCATGTCCTGCCGGCACCGACGCCGGCCGCGACGGGCTGACGCCTGTGGCCAGATTCATCGTCGCGATGTCGGGTGGCGTCGACTCCGCGGTAGCGGCGCCGCTGTTGCTGGACGCCGGCCACGACATGCAGGGCCTGTTCATGGCGAACTGGGTCGACGATGAGGACGGTTACTGCACGACCGCCGCCGACTTCCAGGACGCCCGCGCGGTCTGCGCGGAGCTTGGCATTCCGCTGCATCGGGTCAGTTTCGCGGCGGAGTACCGCGAACGCGTCTTCGCGCATTTCCTTGCCGAGCTGCGCGCGGGTCGCACCCCCAACCCGGATGTACT
>CAYZDW010000043.1:0-2879 GCA_964477175.1 uncultured Steroidobacteraceae bacterium
GTTACTATGTCGTCAGCAGCGTCACCCATTGGGCGCGCGCCATGATTGCCGGTCGCGGGGCCCCAGCGGGGGCCCCATAACCGGCGCAAAGTGCCAAAAAAAGCCTTGAAACTCAAGTACTTTCGTAATCCGCCCGCCGCCCGGCGCGGTCATCCATGAAAAAACTGACGCCGGTCAGTGACTTGCTGGCGCATGGCCAGGGAATGCTGCAACGGCTGCGCGAAGGCACGGCCGAGACCGAGCGGACGCTCACTGGACTGCGGCGGCACCTGCCCCAGGAGCTCTCGGAGCAGGTCTGGGGCGCTGTCACGCGGGACGGGACGCTGACCGTGCTGGTGCGTTCGGCTGCCTGGGGTACCCGCCTGCGCTACCAGGCGCCGCAGTTCAAGGACGCGCTCGCAAGCGAACTCGGCGTCGCGATCGAGCGCGTGGTCGTCAAGGTCCGTTCAGGCCGCCCCTGATCAGGCCGTCGCGTTCGCGGTTCCGGCGTAGCAGATGGGCGCCGCGCCGCCGTCCCGGAAGGTGACTTCCTCCCAGGCCGCGGCATCGGCGAGCAGCGTGCGCAGCAGCCGGTTGTTGAGCGCATGGCCGGACTTGAAACCCGAGAACTCGCCGATCAGCGAGTGACCGAGCAGGTACAGGTCGCCGATCGCGTCGAGGATCTTGTGGCGCACGAACTCGTCTTCGTAGCGCAACCCGTCCTCGTTGAGGATGCGGTAGTCGTCCAGCACGATGGCGTTGTCGAGCGTGCCGCCGAGCGCGAGATTGCGCGCCCGCAGGTATTCGAGATCGCGCATGAAGCCGAAGGTGCGCGCGCGGCTGACTTCGCGCAGGAAGGTCGTGCTCGAGAAATCCATCGATGCACGCTGGGCGTGGCGGCGGAATACCGGGTGGTCGAACTCGATCTCGAAGTTGACGCGGAACCCTTCGTAGGGGTCGAAGCGCGCCCACTTGTCGCCATCCTCGACCTCGATCCGGCGCCGCACGCGCACGAAGCGCTTCGGAGCGGTCTGTTCCTCGATGCCGGCCGACTGGATCAGGAACACGAAGGGGCCCGCGCTGCCGTCCATGATCGGCACTTCGCCGGCGGTCAGTTCGACGAAGGCGTTGTCGATGCCGAGCCCCGCGAGCGCCGACAGCAGGTGCTCGACGGTCGAGACGCCCGCGGTGCCGATCGCGAGCGTCGTGCCCAGCGTGGTTTCCGTGACATTGGTGGCGCGCGCCGGGATGTCGACCGGCGGATCGAGGTCGACACGGCGAAACACGATGCCCGTGTTGGTCGGCGCGGGGCGCAATACCATCAGGACCTTGCGGCCCGTGTGCAGCCCGATGCCGCTCGCGCGTATCGAATTCCGGAGGGTTCTTTGCAGGGCCATCGAAAGCCTGTGTCGGTTAATTTATCACAACGCCCGGTTCGAAGGCCGCCGGCCAGCGGAGAAGAGCCGGCGGCCATCGTACCGGAATCATGACGGAAGGCTGCGGCCGGCTTCGCCGCGCGCGCGCTCTGCACGCCGGCCCGTCGCCGAGCGGCGCGCCCGCAGGCGCGCACGCGCGACCCGAAGTTGTCCCTCGTTTCGCCGGATCATCGCCTGCGTCAATCGGCCTGGCGACGCAGGAATGCCGGGATGTCGAGCACGTCCTCCGAAGCGAAGTTGGAACTGAGCCCGTCGCCGACTGCACGCTGGGTCTGGCGCTGGATCGCCGGCCGGTCCAGGTGGCTGTAGTCGGGTGGTGCCGCCCTTCCGCGCCCGCTGACCAGCTTGACGTCGCCCGTGCGCCGCGCCGCGGCGGTCGTGGCTGGCGTCGCCGCGATGGGCGCCGCGCCCTTGACTTGCACGCGGCCAAGTCCGGTCGCGACCACGGTCACGCGCAGCTCGCCTTCCATCTCTGGATCGATGACGGTGCCGACCACAACGGTCGCATCTTCGGCCGCGAACTGCTTGACGGTATTGCCCACTTCCTCGAACTCGCCGATCGACAGGTCGAGGCCGGCGGTGACGTTGACCAGGATGCCGTGCGCGCCCGCCAGGTTGATGTCTTCGAGCAGCGGGCTCGACACGGCCATCTCGGCGGCCGCGCGAGCGCGGTGCTCGCCGGTGCCAACGCCTGAGCCCATCATCGCGAGCCCGGTCTCGGACATCACGGTGCGTACGTCGGCAAAGTCGACGTTGATCAGGCCCGGCCTCGTGATCAGTTCGGCGATGCCCTGCACGGCGCCCTGCAGCACCTCGTTGGCGCGCTTGAACGCCTCGAGCAGCGTCGTCTGGCCACCCAGCACCGACAGGAGCTTCTGGTTCGGGATCGTGATCAGCGAATCGACGTGCCGCGACAGCTCGGCGATGCCATTCTCGGCGATCGACTGGCGCTTGCTGCCTTCCATCGTGAACGGCTTCGTCACGACGGCGACCGTCAGGATGCCGAGCTCGCGCGCGACCTGCGCGACGACCGGCCCCGCGCCGGTGCCGGTGCCGCCGCCCATGCCGGCCGTGATGAACAGCATGTCGCAGCCTTCGATCAGCTCGATGATGCGATCGCGGTCTTCCATCGCCGCCTGCCGGCCGACCTCCGGGTTGGACCCGGCACCGAGCCCCTTGGTGATGTTGCAGCCGATCTGCAGCGAGCTTTTCACCTGCGAGTGCTTCAGCGCTTGCGCGTCGGTGTTCACGCAAATGAACTCGACGCCTTCGATGCCGCACTTGGCCATGTGCGACACGGCATTGCCGCCGCCGCCGCCCACACCGATCACCTTGATGACAGCCGTCTGGCTGTATGTATCCATCAGTTCGAACATGTCCGCTCCTCCGCTAGAAATACCCCTGGAACCAAGATTTCATTCGCTCTAAAACCGACTTGACGCCGTCGCCGACGAGCTTCGGCGC
>CAYZDW010000044.1:0-7841 GCA_964477175.1 uncultured Steroidobacteraceae bacterium
CTACGCGATCGAATACGACTACTTCGACCCGCGTGGCTTGAAGTACAGCCTGGAGACGAAACCGCTCGCGGGTCTTTACTTTGCCGGCCAGATCAATGGCACGACCGGCTATGAAGAAGCAGCGGCCCAGGGCCTGCTCGCGGGCATCAACGCAGCGCTCGCCGTGTCCGGGCGCGAGTCCTGGTGGCCGCGCCGCGACGAAGCCTACCTGGGTGTGCTCGTGGATGACCTCATCACTCGCGGCGCGATAGAGCCCTACCGGATGTTCACGAGCCGCGCGGAACACCGATTGCTGCTGCGCGAGGACAATGCCGATTACCGGCTGACGCCGATCGGCCGTGAGCTCGGGCTCGTCGACGACACGCGCTGGGATTTCTTCTGCCGCAAGCGTGATGCAACCGAGGCGGAGATCGAGAGACTCTCCGGAATCCTGCTGCGCCCCGGCACACCGGCCGCGGATGAGGCTGGCGAACTGTTGGGCGCGCCGCTTGCGCGCGAGCAACGGGTCTTCGAGCTGCTGCGCCGCCCGGATGTCAATTACGCGGCATTGACCTCGCTCGCCGCGGTCGGCGCGCCCGCAGCGCTCGAAGATGAGCGACTACCGCCGCAGGTCGCTCTGCAGGTGGAAGTCCGTGCGAAGTACTCAGGCTATATCGAGCGGCAGCAAGCTGAGATCGAGCGGCAGCTGCGTCACGAAGAAACGCGGCTACCCGATGCGATCGACTACGCCGTGGTGCCGGGCCTTTCCAACGAGGCGCGCCAGCGGCTCTCGGAATCCCGACCGATGACCCTCGGCCAGGCATCGCGCCTCCCCGGCATTACCACCGCGACGATCTCGATCCTGCTCGTCCACCTCAAAAAGCGCCCGCGGGCCGCATGAACCTGCGTCGTGGCCTCGCGTTCGTCGCCTTGGCCGCGGCAGGCGTCTGGGCAGTCTGGCATTTTTCCTTGCGGGAGACTCCGGCGCCGCCCGCGGCATCGCAGGAATTGCGGCGCGGCAACGGCACCGAGCCCGATTCGATCGATCCCCAGTTGGCGCGCATGGAATCGGCAATGACCATCCTGCGCGACTGCTACGAAGGCCTCGTCTCGATGGTCCCGGACGGCAGCGTCATCGCGGGTGCGGCGGAGTCCTGGTCGATCAGCGCAGACAGCCGCAGCTACACCTTCAAGCTGCGGCCGCAGGCGCGCTGGTCGAATGGTGAGCGCGTGCTTGCCGAAGATTTCGCCTTTGCGTTCCGGCGCCTCGTGGACCCGAGAACAGCCTCTCAGTACGCGCTGATGCTGGAACCGGTCGTGAATGCCACCGACATCGTCGCGGGACGCCAGCCCCCGGAGGCGCTCGGAGTCTCGGCGCCGGACGATACGACGCTCATCGTGCAGCTCGCGGAGCCCTCCGCCTATTTTCTCGCCATGCTGTCGCACCCGAGTACATTCCCCGTGCATCGCGCGACGCTCGCAACGCGACCGCGGGATTTTGCGCGGCCCGGCGTCGCCGTGACCAATGGCGCCTTCCTGCCCGTGGACTGGCAGATCGGCTCGCACATGGTCGCGGCGCGCAACACACATTATTGGAATGACGCCGCGACCGACCTGGCATCGGTGCGCTATGTGCACGTGGCCGATCCGGTGACCGAACTCACACGCTTCCGCGCCGGCGATCTCGATGTGACCTACACGACCCCGCCTGGCGAGCTAGCCCGACTGGAGCGCGAGCTGTCGGGGCAGCTGCGTGTCGCGCCGCATCTCGGCGTCTATTACTACGGCTTCGCGCTGGACCTGCCGCCATTTCGCGATGCAAAGGCCCTGCGTCGCGCGCTCGCGATGGCGATCGACCGCGAAGTGCTGACGGCGCAGGTACTGGGCGATGGCGAGCGGCCGGCATTCGGCTGGGTGCCGCCCGGTGTCGCGGGCTACGAGCCGCAGGCCTTCGACTGGGCGGAGCTGTCGCAGGACACGCGCATTCGCGAGGCGCGGCAGCTTTATGCCGAGGCGGGCTACTCGCAGGAGCGCCCGCTTTCGGTCGAATTGCGCTACAGCAAGAGCCCGGTGCACGATCGCATCGCGCTTGCCGTGACGGCGATGTGGAAGGAGCAGCTGGGCGTCGAGGCGAGCCTTCATGCCGAGGATTTCCGGGTGCTCAAGCAGGCGATCGACGCACGCGAGACCGTGCTGTTCCGTGGCAGCTGGATCGGTGACTACAACGACGCCTATTCCTTCCTGCAGGTGCTGAAGGGCGGCTTCGGCATCAACCTGCCGCGCTACCAAAGCGAAGCCTATGACCAGTTACTTGCCGCAGCATCGCGCGCGAGCGGCGCCGAACGCGCTCAGTTGCTTGCCGCCGCGGAGCGGCAACTCCTGGACGATGTGCCCCTGATCCCGCTCTATTTCTATGTGTCCAAGCACCTCGTGGCACCGCGCGTTGTCGGCTGGTACGACAACGTCATGAACGTCACGTACAGCAAGGATCTCGCGCTCGCACCCTAGCGATGCCACTACAGCCTGCCGGGCCCGCGGCTCGCTCAGCCGATCTTTATTCGCTCGCCCGCGGACCCGCCCGTCCGTAGCGGCATCGCTCGCCTGCGGGCCGCCCGACCGTGCGCGTCGCAAGCCGTCGCGTGCCTGCGTGTCCTTGTGTATGTGGCGCGGCATTGACTGGTGGCAAGAGCGCCGCGGCAGGCAGCACCCGCCCAAGCGTGAGGTGAACGCAGCGCTATAGCTCCGCCAGACGGCGCAGCTTGTCTTCAGTTTCGCGCAGGATGCCGCGCGGCAACGGCTTGAGCATGCGGACAAATCGGCGGTTATCGATCGCCCGACTTTGATCGATCATGATCTCGCAGGCCTCACGGTTGCCCGCCATGCCCTTCGGGAGTGGAACCCGCAGCATGTTCTGTCCGGCGAGCCGCGTCGTGCACGGGAGAATCCAGGTCGATGGATGTCCGGTCTCGTTAAGCAGGTCGTTCTGGATCACCAGCACGGGCCGCCGGCCGGCTTCCGTTCCCAGACTCGGGTTGAGGTCGGCCAGATACAGGGTTCCCCTGCGAACCTTCAACTCGTTCCCAGTCCTTCCGACGCGAGGTGATCGAGCTCCGAGAGCTCGGCTTCGATGGATCCGCGCGTCGCCGCCGAGGCCTGGCGATAGGCCTGCCGCAGAAACTCGCGATCCGTGGATTCCTGGAGGAGGCGCAGGCCGCGACGGACGACCTCGACCTTGCTCCTGGCTTTGAGCTTCGCCTGCAATGCCAGGACCAGCCGCAACTCCTCGGCCGGGAGCGTAATGCTCGACTTGGTATTATATTTCATACCAGAATGATACCTCACGGTCCTGCGGCGGGCAACAATCCGGATCGGGCTGCATGGCGGTATGATTCGCGTAACTCGTTGCCTGCCCTCATGCAGACGGTAACGGGTCTGTCGGAGGTGCGTGATGCGCAATTTCTTCCAGTTCGAGGTGAATTCCATCGATGGCGGCACCGACCTGCTCGGCGGCCTGAAGGGCAAGGTGGTGCTTGCGGTGAACGTGGCTAGCCGCTGCGGCCTGACGCCCCAGTACACCGGGCTCGAGGAATTGCACGAAGAACTCGCCAAGGAGAACTTCGCCGTCGTCGGCTTTCCCTGCAACCAGTTCGGAAGCCAGGAACCGGGCAGCGAAAATGAAATCCAGACTTTCTGTTCGACGAACTACGGCATCAGCTTTCCGATGAGCGCCAAGCTTGAGGTCAACGGTACAGACCGGCATCCGCTCTACGCCTGGCTGACGGATCCCGCAAACGGCTGCCCGGGCGACATCCAGTGGAACTTCGAGAAGTTCCTGATCGGCCGTGACGGCCGTCTGCTGCGACGCTATGCGCCGACGACCAAGCCGCGCGATAACGGCCTGATGCAGGACGTCGCGGATGCGTTGTGAGGGCGGAGGCGACACGCTCGCGGTGACGCCGGTCCGTGCGGTGGAAATTCACGCCCGCTGCCCGTAACATTCCGGACCGTTCGCAACGCTCGGTAGCGCCGCAACCCGGAGACAGACCCGATGGGATTTGACCATGCAGGCAGGGCGCTATTTGCAGCCTTCACGCTGCTGCTCGCCGTGCCCGCGCTCGCGGCCGATGGCGACGCGGAGCGCGGCCGCAAGCTCGCCTACACCTGCATGGGCTGCCACGGCATCGAGAACTACAAGAACGCCTACCCGAAATATTCCGTGCCGAAACTCGCTGGCCAGAGCGCGGAATACATCGCCGCGGCGCTCGCCGAATACCAGGCCGGCGCACGCTGGCACCCGACCATGAAAGGGTTCGCCACGACGCTGTCGGTGCAGGAGCAAGCTGATCTCGCTGCTTATTTCCAGGGTCCGGCGCGGGCCCGGTCGAGTTCGAAACCGGTTGGCACGCTGCCTGCGACGGCCGCGGCCTGCACGGCCTGCCATGGACAGGACGGTGTCGGTACCCTGCCCGAGAATCCGACGCTCGCCGGCCAGCATGCCGATTACCTGGCTCAGACGCTCAATGACTACCGGCTCGGCAAGCGCCAGAACCCGGTCATGGGGACCTTCGCGACCCAGCTGACGCGGGACGACATCCAGGCTCTTGCCGCATATTTCTCGAAGCAGCCCGGACTCAGCACGCCGCGGCTCGACTGAGGCCGGCCGCGGCGCCGGCTTATTTCAGCTTTTCGAGGAACAGCGCGACCGTCCACTGGTAGTAGTCGATGTTGTCGCGCTTGGCGAAGCCGTGACCCTCGTTGAGCCCGACCAGGTACCAGACCTCGCCGCCGTTCGCGCGGATCTTCGCGACCATCTGTTCGGATTCCGTCACCGGGACCCGTGGGTCGTTCTGGCCCTGCACGACCAGCATCGGCTTTGTGATCCTCCCGACCTTGTTGAGCGGCGAGATCCGTTGCAGGAACTCGCGCATCTTCGGGTCGCGCTCGTCGCCGTACTCCGGCCGGCGCAGGTCGCGGCGGTATTCCGCCGTGCTCTCGAGGAAGGTGACGAAGTTGCTGATGCCGACGATGTCGATGCCGCCGCGCAGCCGGTCGTTGAAATGCGTCATCGACGCGAGCGACATGTAGCCGCCGTAGGAACCGCCGATCACGACGACGCGCGACGCGTCGAGATCCGGCTGCTTCGCGATCCAGTCGAGAAGCGCCCCGATGTCGCGCACCGAATCTTCGCGCCTCATGCCGTTGTCGAGCGCGACGTAGGTCTTGCCGTAGCCGGTCGAGCCGCGCACATTGGGCGCGATCACCGCGTAGCCGAGCTCGACGACCCATTGCTGGGTCGCGATGCTGAATACCGGCTGCGCCTGGCCCTCGGGTCCGCCGTGGATGTTGATCAGGACCGGATGCGGGCCGGGGCCCGCCGGGCGGTAGACCCAGGCCGGAATCTCGCGCGCCTTGCGGCCGATGCGGTCGAAACTCGGGTAGCGCACCAACGTGGGCGCGACGAGGCGCGACGGATCGAGCGGGCCGAGTTCGCTTCGCGTCCAGCGGACGAGTTCGCCGTCCTCGAGCGAATAGACCCAGATATCGTATGGCTGGCTCGGGGTCTGGAGGCTGAATGCGAGCCGGCGGCTCCTGGGATCGAATTCGAGCGAGCCGATCACGCCGAATGGCAGGGCCGGCGGCGTCAGGTCCCGCCCGCGCGCGAGATCGCGCAATATCAGGCGGCTCGCGCCTTCCTCGTTCACGATGTACGCGAGATAACGCCCGTCGCGGGACAACCGGATGTCGTCGACGTCCCAGTTCAGATTCGCCGTCAGGATCGTGACCCCGCCGGTTGCGAGATCCGCGTAGCGCAGCGTCCTGAACTCGCTTCCAAGGTCGGACGGAAAGTAGACACCCTTGCCGTCGGCCGCGAAGAGCGCGCCACCTCGCGCCGCCCGTTCGCCGCCGGGCTCGATCTCCCGGAGCGAACGGCTCTCGAGGTCGTAGACGTAGAGATAGGACTCGTTGACCGAGACGAATCGCACGAGCAACAGCGATTTGCCGTCCGGCGACCAGTCGGTCACGGCCCAACCGACGCCGCCGGTTTCGTGGACGAGCTCCGGCGCGCGCCGGTCGAGCGGATCGTCGATGTAGATATCGCTGTCGGTGCCGTTCCTGGCCGTCCAGGTGAAGGCGATGCGCGTGCCGTCCGGCGACCAGGGACCGTCACCGACCCGGCCGCGGCCGTCGGTGAGACGCACGGGAACGGGGCTCGCGGGGTCGAGGTACTCGAGCTGGTAGTTCTCGTCGCCGCCGGAGTCTCGAACGTAGGCGATGCCATGCCGCGCGCCGGTCGGCGACCATTGCCCGCCCGTGATCGGCTCGTCGAAGAATGTGATCTGGCGGCGCTGGCCGAGCGGCTGTTCGACGACGTGGAGCTGGGCCGTGTTGCCGAAACGCGTGCTGATCGTGATGTGACCGTCCGGCGTCCAGCCGGCGAGCAAGGCGCTTCGCGTGTGCTGGTAACGGCGCATGCGCTCGATGAGCGCCGGCGGAATGTCGGGAATGCCCTCGATTGCGAGATTGCCCCGTGTGACGCGCTCGACATCGGCGGCGGCGGCGCCGAAGGCGCCGAAGGCGGCCAGGGCAAGTGCGGCGGACAGCAGGCGGATCATCGAATTCTCCCGGGCGTCGTATCCCATTGACGGGGCTACATTGCCACAGGCCGCGGGCTGGCACGACCCGGCCGGCATGCGATCATAGGGGTTCATGGACGGGCTCGTTTCGCGGCTGACCGATTTTCCCGCCGGCATCACGGCGATCGACGCGGACTACGTCCGCCCGCGGCTCGCCGCTTCGCATCTCGTCGTGGACGAAGGGCACGCCGCCTTCGTGGATACCGGCACCACGCTCTCCGTGCCGAATCTGCTCGGTGCGCTCGAAGAGAAGGACATCGATCCGGCCGACGTGGACTGGGTGCTGACGACGCACGTGCATCTCGATCACGCCGGCGGCGCGGGTGCGCTGATGCGGGCGCTGCCGAACGCGCGCTGCGCCGTGCATCCGCGCGGCGCGCGGCACCTTGCGGAGCCCTCGAAGCTGATCGCCGGCTCGATCGCGGTTTACGGCGAGGAACGTTACCGGGCGCTTTACGGCGAGATCGTGCCGATAGAAGAGGCGCGCATGCTCGTGCCGGAGGACGGCGAGCGGATCGCGCTCGGTTCACGCACCTTGGAACTGATCCACACGCCGGGTCATGCGCTACATCATTATTGTGTCGTGGACATGGACAATGACCGTATCTTCTCGGGCGACACCTTCGGCATTTCCTACCGGGACTTCGACGTGGACGAACGCGAGTTCATCTTTCCGACCACGACGCCAGTGCATTTCGATCCGGAGGCGCTCTGTCGCTCGGTTGATCGCCTGATGAGCTACGAGCCGGAGGCGATCTACCTGACGCATTACGCCGAGGTTCGCGACCTCGAACGCCTGGCCGGCGAGATGAAAGTCCGCGTGCGTGCCTTCGCCGACCTCGGCCGACGCCACGCCGGGGCGCCGGACCGCGGACAGAAGCTCCGGAATGGCATGTACGCCATGCTGTCGCGCTGGCTCGACGAGCATGGCTTCCCGGCCGACGAGAAACGGCGGCATTGGCTCCTGGACGACGACGTCGAATTGAACTGCCAAGGGATCGAAGTATGGCTGGACAGGCAATGAACAAATTCAAGGCATTTCGGATTCACGAGCGCGAGAAGCGCATCGAGGCGAGCTTCGAGACGATGAGTGCCGACGAGCTGACGCCCGGCGACGTGCTGATTCGCGTGCGCTACTCGAGCATCAACTACAAGGACGCGCTCGCGGCGACCGGCGCGGGGAAAATCCTGCGCCGCTATCCGCTGAATGGCGGCATCGACCTGTCC
>CAYZDW010000045.1:0-6179 GCA_964477175.1 uncultured Steroidobacteraceae bacterium
CCGCGGCTCGCCATCTCGCGCATCAGGTAGCTCGCGTGTCCCAGGTTCGTGATCGCGGCCGTTTCGGTGACCTCGAAGCACAGCGCGCCCGGGGTCGGCTCGTGCGCCTCGAGCGTCTCGATCAGGAACTCGAGGAAGCTCGGGTCGGACAGCGTGGTCCCCGACAGGTTGACCGCAACCGTGAACGTGGCCTCTTCGATGCCGTCCCTGGTCGACGGCACGATGTCGCGCAACACTTTTTCGACGACCCAGCGGTCCAGCGAAGGCATCAGGTTGTAGCGCTCGGCCGCCGGGATGAACTCGTCCGGCAGCACGGTCGCGCCATTCTCGTCCTGCAGGCGCAGCAGCAGCTCGTAATGCGGCCTGGCATCCGCGGGACCCGCGATCTGCACGATCGGCTGGAACACGAGGTCGAGGCGGCCTTCGTCGCGGGCGTTCGTCAGCCGCGACATCCAGCGCATCTCGCGGTGGGGGGGGGCGGCGGTGGGCGAGTCGTAGCCCTGCACGCGATTGCGGCCGCCGTCCTTGGCCGAATAGCAGGCGATGTCGGCCGCCGACAGCAGTGTCGCGACGCTTTCGGTCTGGTGGTTGATCTCGACGATGCCGATGCTCGCGCCGATCTGTAGCGTGCTGGCGCCCCAGTCGAAGCGCAGGTCGTGGATCGCCTGACGCAACGCATCGGCGATGCGCAGCGCCTGCTCCGGCGTGCAGTGCTCGAGCAGCACGCCGAACTCATCGCCGCCCAGGCGGGCCAGCACGTCGTTGGCGCGCACCCGGGTTTGCAGCAGGCCGGTGACCTGGCGCAGCAACTGGTCGCCGGCCGGGTGCCCGCAGGTGTCATTGACGACCTTGAACTGGTCGAGGTCGACGTAGACCATCGCATGGCGCACGTTGTGATCCGCGCGCGCGGCCTCGAGCGCGACGTTGAGCCTGCTCTCGAACTCGCGCCGGTTGATCAGCCCGGTCAGCGCGTCATGCGCCGCCTGGTAGGACAGAAGCCGTTTCATGCGGCGCTCACGACTGACGTCGCTGAACACCATGACCGCGCCCGCCGTCTGGCCATTGCGATCGCGGATCGGCGCCACGGTCGCCTGGATCGGTACTTCGGCGCCGCGCCGGCTCACGAGCACCGTCTGGTCGGCCAGACTGAGCGGTTCGCCGGTCTGCAAGGCGCGGCTGACCGGGTCCTCGATGGGCGCGAGGCTGCCATCCGCGACCAGCTTGACGACGTCGGTGACATTCCGGCCGCAGGCCTCGCCGGCAGCCCAGCCGGTCAGCTTCTCGGCAATCGGATTGACGTAGTCGATGGTTCCCGCGCGGTCGGTCGTGATCACCGCGTCGGCAATCGACTGCAATGTGACTTCGGCGCGTTCCTTTTCCTCGTAGAAGCGCTGTTCGGCGCGCTTGCGTTCGGTGATGTCGGTGACCGTGCCTTCGAAGCCGATCGGCTGGTTGCGCTCGTCGCGGTTGAGCCGCGCATTCTCGGTGATCGTGATGACGCTGCCGTCCTTGCGCTTCAACTCGTATTCAGTCTCGACCAGCTCGCCTTCCGCGATCAGTTTCTCGATCAGCCGCCGGCGCGTAGCGGGCACGACATACAGCGCCTCGGTCGAGCCGATGGCACGCAAATCCTCGAGCGAGCCGTAGCCCAGCATCTCGATCAGCGCCGGGTTGGCCGACAGCAGGTGGCCGTCCATCGTGACCTGGTAGACGCCCTCGACGACGTTGTCGAACAGCCCGCGGAACCGGCGCTCGCTTTCGCGCAGCGCGTCCTCGCCACGACGCCGCTCGATCGCGATGCGCGCGAGCTGCGCCATGCGGCCGACCAGTTCGAGGTCGCGCCGCGACGGCATGCGCGTGCACTTCAGGTAAGTCGCGAAGGTGCCGAGCATGCGGCCGTCGGCGCAGGTGATCGGCGTGGACCAGCAGGCGTGCAGCCCTGCGCGCAATGCTGCCTCGCGGCGGTGCTCCCAAAGCGCGTCCTTGGCGATGTCCGGCACGATGATCTGGCGCTGCAGCGAAATCGCCGCCGCGCAGGACCCGAAGCGGATCTCGGCCGGCACGTTGTCCATGAGCGCCACGTATTCGCGCGGCAGGCTGGGACCCGCCGCATGGGTCAAGGTACGCTTGGTCGGGTCGTACAGCCGGATGCAGCAGATCGCGTCCGGCAGCACGCGCTCGACGACCTCCGTGATCGCCGTGAGCGCCCCGGCCAGCGGTTCGCTCGATGCGATCTTCTCGAAGGCACGCCGCTCGCCGGCCCCGATCAACTCGGCGCGCTTGCGCTCCGTGATGTCGGTGATGCTCGCGCGGATCAGGCTGCCATTGGAGCTTGGCAGGCGCACGAACCGCACCTCGCAAGGGATGTTGTTGCCCTCGGCATCGCGGTGCAGCCATTCGAAGACCGGCGTTCCGCCCGACAGCGCCTCCTCGACGTAGCCGCGGCTGATTCCGAAAGACGGCGTGCCATCGGCCTGCTCGGGCGGGCTGACCGATTCCGGCCCGACCGTCAGCAGCTTTTCGCGGCTCATCTTGAAGAATTCGGCCGCATTTTCGTTGCAGTCGACGAACCGACCCGCCTCCACGTCGAACACGACGATGGCCTCGGGAGCGTTCTCGACGAGCACCCGGTAGCGGGCCTCGCTGTCCTTGAGGGCGTCCTCGGCCTTGGACCGTTCGGCCATGTCGCGCACGCAGACGATGTAGGTCGGCTGCCGCTTGGTCAGCATCTTGCTGACCAGGACCTCGGCGGGCATCAGGTCCCCCCGCCGGTGCTTGGCAACCACCTCGCGGGCCGCCAGGTCGTAGTGCGTGTTCTCCTGCGACGAAGCCATGTTCTCGAGCGCCTGGCCAAGGTCGCCACCCGGCGCGATGTCCGGCAACAGGTCGAGCAGCGTATCGGACAGCACGTCGCACTGGCGCACGCCGAAGAAACGCTCGGCGGTGCGGTTCACGCTCTCGATGCGCCCGAGGTGGTCGCAGGAGATGATGCCGTCTTTGACGTGGTCGAGGATCGCCTGCAGCTTGACGACACTTTCACGTTCGAGCCGCTCGGTGATCGCGGTTGTCTCGTCCGAGGCGAGCCGCATGACGGTCTCGAGGCTGGTGCGATCGTTTTCGAAGGCATCGTACTGGCCGGTGATAATGGCCAGCAGATTGCGCAGCCGCAACTTTCCGTTGGTGTCGGCCGCCTCCAGCAACTGTTGTTCGAGCAGCGGATGGATGTCGTCGTCGCGGCGCTCGCGTTCCGATGCGGGCGCGGGCGCAGGCGGCTCCGCCACCTTTGGCGCGAGCACTTTCAGACGCACGACATTGCCCGGACTTTTCTCGGCCACCCTGACCCCACGCCGCGTTGCGCCGCATTCAACGAATGCGACGTAATGCAACCGATGCTATGGGATCGACCTCACCGGGAACGTGACGCCGTTCGCGGATCGGCGGGGGCCACTCCGTGACCGACAACGCGATATCATGGCGCGCCCCGGCGAAACCCACGACAGATCCCCCGCGATGACCGAAGAGGCCTTTTTTCTGCGGCGAGGCGGCGAGCGCCTCTTTGCCTTCCTGCACCGTCCCGACGGCCCCTGCCGGGGCGGCGCCGTGCTTTGCGCACCGCCCGCTGAGGAAAAGCTGTGGGCTCATCGCGTGTTCGTCAGCTTCGCCCGGGAGCTCTGCGGCCGCCGGCATTGACGTCGAGCCTGCGCCCCCAATCAGTTCCGATCTCGCACCGGTCACGAAACTACGGTAGTATTCAGTCATACCGACTGAGAGTCATCGCCATGTCCCGATCGGGTTCCGCCAAGGCAGTGAAAAAGGCCATATCGTTTCCCCCCGAGCTTGCCCGGTTCGCGATGGCAACCGCGCGCGATGAAGGCAAGACGCTGAGCGCCGTCGTTCAGGACGCCGTGCGCGCCTACCGCCTGGCACGGCTGCGTGGCGAATACCGCGAGTTGCAGGGATTCTGGTCCGAACATGCGCACCGCAAGGGCATCCTGACGGAGCGCCAGCTCGAACGATATCTCCAGCGCAAGTCCTGAGCGCGCATTGTTGCGGGTCGTCTTCGACTCAAACATTTTCGTTTCGGCGCTGACCTTCCCCGGCGGCGCAGCGGATCGAGCACTGACGCATGCACTGCAAGGCCGCATGACCTTGCTACTCTCCGAGCCGCTGCTCGGCGAAGTCCTTGGTGTGACGGGTCGGAAGTTCCTGCGTGACTCCGAGGAACTGTCCCGCCTGGCCGTGTTTCTTGCCGAGCTCTCTGAGCCGGTCGACCCGCGGCTTCAGATCGCCGTCTTGAGCGACGAACCGGACAACCGCGTGCTGGAATGCGCGGTCGCCGGCCGCGCGGATCTTATCGCGACTGGGGATCGCGCAATGCTGCGGCTCGGCAAGTTCGAAGGCGTTTCTATCATCACGCTGCGCGAACTGCTGCACCGGTTCGAACGCGACGATGGAGACTGACCTTATAGACGCAACGCAGCTCCATCGCGTTGTCAAAGACATGCCGGTGCGCCGGGTTCACGTAAATGACGATCAGCGAACGCGGCTGCCCCGCATAGGCCGCGCGAAACGACTGCTGCTGATCGCTCGCGACGGCGCACACGCCAGGCCGCGAGCTACTGCCGCCAGATCGTCGGCGATACCAGCGAGACCAATTGCGACCAACGACCAGGCATCGCCTTCTATCCGTTCAACCGGCCCGTTCCGCCCGCTTGCGTTCGCCCTCGCGCAGGTGGCGCTTGCGCAGCCGGACGTTCTTCGGCGTGACTTCGACGAGTTCGTCGTCGACGATGTATTCCATCGCCTGCTCCAGACCCATGCGCACGGGCGGGGTCAGGAGCACATTGTCGTCCTTGCCGGCCGCGCGGACGTTGGTGAGCTTCTTCCCTTTCAGCGGATTGACGACCATGTCGCCATCGCGGCTCGATTCGCCGACGATCTGACCCTCGTAGACCAGGTCGCCTGGTCCGACGAACAGCCGGCCGCGTTCCTGCAGGTTGAACAGCGCATAAGCCAGCACCGAACCACGGGCGTTCGAAATCATCACGCCGGCCGTGCGCTCGGCGAGCTCCCTTTCGACTACCGGCCCGAAGTGATCGAACACGTGATACATGAGCCCGGTACCGCTCGTCATCGTGCGGAAATCCGTCTGGAAGCCGATCATGCCGCGCGAGGGAATCCGGTAGTCGAGCCGTACGCGGCCCTTGCCGTCCGGCACCATGTCGACAAGTTCCGCACCGCGCTCACCGAGCGCTTCCATGACAGCGCCCTGCGCGGTCGCCTCGACATCCACGGTGAGCTGCTCCCAGGGTTCGAGTTGCCGGCCGCCCTCCTCCTTGACGACGACGCGCGGACGCGATACGGCAAGTTCATAGCCTTCGCGGCGCATGTTCTCGATCAGGATTCCGAGATGCAGCTCGCCGCGACCGTAGACGACGAACCGGTCCGGGTCGTCGGTTTCCTCGACACGTAGCGCGACATTCGCGAGCGTCTCGCGCAACAATCGCTCCCGCAATTGGCGGCTCGTGACGAACTTGCCCTCCTGTCCGAATAAAGGCGAGGTGTTGGTCTCGAAGGTCATGCTGATGGTCGGCTCGTCCACGACGAGCGGCGCCAGCGCCTCCGGGGAGTCCGGGTCGCAGATCGTGTCGGAAATCTTGGGCGCCTCTAGCCCCGAGAACGCGACGATGTCGCCGGCGCGTGCTTCCTCAGTCTCGATGCGCTCGAGACCCAGGAAGCCGAACACCTGGCCGATGCGTTCGCTGCGGACCTCACCGTCGCGGCTGACGACCACAACGGACATGCCGCGCCGGATCGTACCGCGCCGGATCCGCCCGATGCCGATCGACCCCACATAGCTCGAATAGTCGAGCTGGCTGACCTGAAGTTGCAGCGGCGCATCGATGTCCACGTCCGGTGCCGGGCAGCGCGCGACGATCGTCTCGAACAATGGCGTCATGTCGGCGGCGAGCGTCGTCGGGCTGTAGCCCGCGACGCCGAGCAGCGCCGACGTGTACACGACCGGGAAGTCGAGCTGGCGCTCGCTCGCGCCTAGGCGGTCGAACAGGTCGAAGGTCTGATTCAGCACCCATTCCGGGCGCGCCTCGGGACGATCGATCTTGTTGATCACGACGATCGGCGCGAGACCGTGCACGAAAGCTTTCTGCGTGACGAAGCGG
>CAYZDW010000046.1:0-2713 GCA_964477175.1 uncultured Steroidobacteraceae bacterium
CGCAGACGCCGCGCTCGAGCTCGACATCGTCCCGGTCGCAGTCTATTGGGGCCGTGCGCCGCAGCGTGAGCGATCCTGGCTACGCCTGATCCTCTCGGAAAACTGGGCGCTGGTCGGCCCGTTCCGGCGCCTGCTGTCCATTGTGTTCAACGGCCGCAGCACGTTGATCCGGTTCGGCGAGCCGCGCGCCCTGCAAAGCTACTCCGCTTCAGGCGCTGACGGCGCGCGTGGCGCACGCCGACTGCTCAAAGAACTGCGCGCGGAATTCCGGCACATGCGTGCCGACACGTTGGGCCCGGACTTGTCGAGGCGGCGCGATCGTCGCGCAGGTGCTACGCACGCGCGCGGTGCGCCAGGCGGTGCGCCAGGAGATCCGCGAATCGAAGGCTTCGCGTCGTGACGGCCTGCGGGCCGCGCGCCGCCATGCGCTCGAAATCGCGGCGGGCTACTCGCACGCATTCGTGCGGATCGCCGACAGGATCCTGCACCGGATGCTGACCCGGGTCTACGACGGCGTCGAGGTCAGGAACGCCGAGTACCTCGATCGGCTACCGCCGGCCTGCGAGATCGTCTACGTGCCCTGCCACCGCAGCCACATCGACTACCTGCTGCTTTCCTACGTGATCTACCGGCGCGGCCACGCGGTGCCGTACGTCGCCGCGGGCATCAACCTGAACCTTCCGGTCATCGGGCGCTTCCTGCGCATGGGTGGCGCGTTCTTCATTCGCCGCAGCTTCCGCGGCAGCGGCCTGTACCCGATCGTATTCATGAAGTACGTCGACGTCATGATGAATCGCGGCCACGCAATGGAATTCTTCATCGAAGGCAGCCGCAGCCGAACCGGCAGGCTGCTGCAGCCCCGCACCGGCATGCTTGGCATGACGCTGCGCAGCTTCCTGCGCGACGCGCGGCGACCGGTTGCCTACGTGCCGGCGTACTTCGGGTACGAGCGCCTGCTGGAGGGCGAATCGTACATCGACGAGTTGTCAGGCCGGCCCAAGCAGAAGGAAACCCTGGGCGGACTGCTGCGCGTACTGCCGCAACTGCGGCGGCAGCTGGGCCGCGTGTTCATCAGTTTCGGCGAGCCGCTGCTGCTCGACGGCGTGCTGGACCGGCTGAAACCCGACTGGCGGGGCGACGTGAAGGACGAGAACGCGCGCCCGGCCTGGTTCGGCGATGCGGTCGACACGGTCGCCGTCGAGATCATGCGCAGGATCAACGCCGCGACAGCGGTGACGCCGATCAACCTGCTGTCGGTCGCGCTTCTGGCGGCGCCACGGCAGGCGATGATCGAGGGCGATCTCGAAAAGCAGTTGCAGCTGTACATCGAGTTGCTGCGCGCATTCCCCTATTCGCCGGACGTTTCGGTCGCGGCCGAAGACGGCGCCTCAATCATCCGGCGTGGCGAGCAGATGGGCATGCTGGAGCGACGCGCGCACCCGCTCGGTGACGTGCTCCGGATGGTCGAGCAGAATGCGGTGCTCGCGACCTATTACCGCAACAACGTCCTGCACCTGTTCGTGCTGCCGTCACTGGTCGCCTGCGCGTTCCTCAACAACTCCACGATGCGCCACGAGGACGTGCACCGGCTGGTGTGGCGTGTCTACCCATACATCCGCGCGGAGCTGTTCCTGCGCTGGCGCGAGGACGAGCTGCCCGGTGCCGTGGATGGCGTACTCGCGGCGCTGGCGGGGCACGGCCTGCTGGAGCGCTGCGCCGATGGCGCGGCCTGGCGGCGACCGACCACCGGCAGCGCCGAAGCGGTGCGCCTGTCGGTGCTCGCACAGGCGACGGTCCAGACCATCGAGCGCTATTACCTGGCGATCGCGCTGCTGCTGCGGGCCGGGCGTTCGGTGCTGACGCCGGAGGCGCTGGAAAAGCGCTGCGTCGCGATGGCGCAGCGCATGTCGATGCTGTACGGGCTCGCGGCCCCCGAATTCTTCGACCGGGCGATGTTCCGCGACTTCATCGAGCTTCTGCGCCAGCGCGGGGTGATCCGCCTCGATGGTGACGGACGGCTGGCCTATGACGATCAGCTGTTCGCGGTGGCCGAGGACGCCCGCATCGTGCTGTCCGAACAGATCCGCAACAGCATCCTGCAGGTGACGCACAGCTGAGCCGCCGCGGCGTTTTGCAGTGCAAAGCAGAAGCGCGCCCTGCGTCCCGGCCCGTTGCGGCGCTATGGGCACCGCGCCCACTGATATATCCTTGGCCCGAGACTAACAAGGTGGGCCGGCACCATCTACGGTGCCAGCGCTGTGAAATCCTCGATCGATCCTGTGCTGGGGAAACATCATGACTACGATTTCCGTCCGATCCATGCCGCGCTCGCTGCGTGTGGCGGTGCAGGCGACCCTGGTCGCCGCAGCCTGCGTGCCCGGCGCTGCAGAGGCCATCGACTTCAGCGCCGGCGGCTGGACAGGCAGCCTCAACACGACGGTGTCCTGGGGACTGCTGTATCGCGACGAAAAGCGCGACCCCCGCCTGATCGGGACCGCCAATGGCGGCACCGGCAGGTCGCCGAACATCGACGACGGCAACCTCAACTACCGCGACGGGGATGCGGTCTCGAACGCGCTCAAAATGGTCTCCGAACTTTCGCTGGATCGCGATAACTACGGACTGTTCGTGCGCGGCTCGGCGCTGTGGGACCACGAAGTTGACACCAATGACACCGCGCGCACGAGGATCTCGCCGGATGGCAAGGAGCTGG
>CAYZDW010000047.1:0-3746 GCA_964477175.1 uncultured Steroidobacteraceae bacterium
GCCAGAGCGCATTGCCCCGGACAACGGGTAGCAACCGAGACTGCGGAACCGCACCGTCTCCATCCTCGGTCGTTCGCCATCGCGCAGCGGCATGCGATCGTCATCCACCATGATCAGCAGGCCGTCGCGCTCGACGACCGGGCGGGGCTTCGCGAAGTACAGCGGCACGACCGGGATCTTTTCGAGGTGGATGAAAAGCCAGACGTCCAGCTCGGTCCAGTTCGACAGCGGAAACACCCGGATGCTCTCGCCCTGACGGATGCGTCCGTTGTACAGACTCCAGAGTTCCGGCCGCTGGTTCTTGGGGTCCCAGCGATGCTGCGCGTCGCGGAACGAAAACACGCGTTCCTTGGCGCGCGACTTCTCCTCGTCGCGGCGAGCGCCGCCAAAGGCCGCGTCGAAGCGGTGCTTCGACAGCGCCGCCTTCAGCGCTTCGGTCTTCATGATGTCCGTGTACCTGGAGCCGTGCGTGAATGGCGTGACGCCAGCGGCAAGCGCTTCCTCGTTGGTGTGCACGATCAGCTTGAAGCCAAGCTCGCGCGCCGTCCGGTCGCGGAATTCGATCATCTCCCGGAATTTCCAGGTCGTGTCGATGTGCATCAGCGGGAACGGCAGGCCCCCGGGGTGAAAAGCCTTGCGCGCCAGGTGCAGCATCACCGAGCTGTCCTTGCCGATCGAGTACAGCATGACCGGGTTGTCGAACTCGGCCGCCACCTCGCGGATGATGAAGATGCTCTCGGCCTCGAGGCGCCGGAGCTGGGTCAATTGTTCCGCAGTCTTCTTCAAAATGGCCAGACCCTCGGCACGATGATCAACGTGATGATGCCGCAGATGATGTTGAGCGGCAGGCCGAAACGGAAGAAATCCATGAATCGGTAGCCGCCGGGCCCCAAGACCATCAGATTCGTCTGATAGCCGATCGGCGTGATGAAGCCGGCGGACGCGCCGATCATCACCGCGATCACGAACGGCATGTAGCTGACGCCGGCGAATTCCGCGACGGAAATCGCGATCGGGAACATCAGCACACCGGCGGCGTTGTTGGTGATCAGCTCGGTCACGATCACCGTGACCACGTAGAGCGCCACCAGCGTAAGCCATGGATTGCCGACCGCGATGCTGACGAGTCCCTCGCCGATCATGCTGGCCGCGCCGGATTCCATCAGCGCGACGCCAAGTGCGAACGAGGCCGCGATACCCGCGACGATGTGGTACTCGATGCTGCGGGTCGCCGACTGCATCGTCAGGCAGCCGGTGGCGACCATCAGGCCCGCCGCGATGAACGAGGCCTCGAACAGCGGCACCCATTCGAGCGTCGCGACGACGATCATCAGGATCAGTATCGCGAGCGCGAGCGGTGCGCGCCGGAAATCGGGTGGCGCAGAGTCCTGCAGCGCACTGACCAGCAGGAAGTCGCGGCTGTACTTGTGCTTGTCGACGAAGGTCGAGCTGGCCTCGACCAGCAGCGTGTCGCCCGGGCGGAACACGATGTCGCCGACCTTGCCTGGGATGCGGCCGCCTTCGCGCGAGATCGAGATGATTGCGACGCCATACAGGTCGCGGAAGTTGCTCTCGCGCGCGGTCCGGTTGATCAGCGGCGAGGTCGCAGACAGCACGATCTCGACGAGCTGGCGCTGCGTGTGCTTGAGATTCAGCGTATATCCCTGCTTTTCGGCGATCGAGAGGCCTGGCATCCGGCGCAGGTCCTTGATCGCGTCGACAACTCCGACGCAGGTGAGCCGGTCCTCCGCGCGAAGCACCTCGTCCGGACCCACCGACGTCAGCAACCGCGACTCGCGCTCGATCTCGAGCACGTAGGCGCTCTTGAGATTCCGCAGACCGACCTCGGCGATGGTCTTGCCGACCAGCGGCCCACCGCCACGGATGCGCACCTCGAAGGCGTACTCACGCGCGTTCTCGAGCTGCTCCATCGGCCCCTGACGGTCGGGTAGCAGGCGGCGCGAGAATAAAAGCGCGTAGGCGAAACCGACGAGCGTCAGCGGAACCCCGACCCAGACCAGGTCGAACAGGCCGAGGTCCGCGTCGGGCTGTGTTTGTATCAGCAGGCCGTAGACCGCGAGGTTCGTGCTGGTGCCGATCAGCGTGCAGAGGCCAGCGAGGATGACGACGTTGTTCATCGGCAGCAGCAGGCGCGAGATCGGAAAGCCGTAGCGCGCCGACCATTCCTGGGCGATGGGGATGAACATCGCGACCACCGGCGTGTTGTTGATGACCGTCGACAGCAGGCTGCCAGCGCCCATCAGCTTGGCCTGTGCCGAGAGGAGGCTTTTCGGCCGGCCAAACACCAGTTGCGAGAACCAGGCGATCGTGCCGGTTTCCCGCAACCCGGCAATCACCACGTAAAGGGCAGCGATCGTCATCACGCCCGGGCTCGAGAACCCCGATAGCGCCTGGGACGGGGATATCACGCCGACGATGGACAGCACGATCATCGCGCCCAGCAGCACGACCTCGGTCGGCGCCGGCGTCGTCGCCAGCATGACCAGCACGGTCGCGACGATCGCGAGCGTGAACCAGATTTCCCAGGCCATGCGTCGAGTCGGCTCCCTGCCCCCGCGAGCCAGCGGGAGTGCTGGATTGTGCCGGAAAACCAAAGTAAAAACAGCTACTTGAGCTGCAAAGCTGTCCGCGGCATCGGGTTTGCTTGCGCCTTCAATGACTTCCATTTAAGCTAGATGCATCTAGACTTGTCTGGAAACGTTCATGAAGAAAATCGGCGCATTTGAGGCGAAAAACCGGCTCAGCGAGCTGCTCAACGCCGCGGAAAATGGCGAGGAAGTCATGATCACGAAGCACGGGCGCCCAGTCGCAAAACTCGTCCCGGTCGAAGCCTTCGATCGCGCGAAAGCGCGCGAGGCAATCGAATGGTTGAAGGATTTTCGAAAGAAACACCCCCTGCGTGGCCTGAAGATCAAGGACCTGATCAATGAAGGCCGCAAGTACTGATGCTTGTGCTGGACTCATCGGTCACGCTGGCGTGGGTTCTCGACGATGAGACCGCTGGTGCCGAATCTACGCTGGAACTGATGGATGTCGAACGCGCGATCGTGCCGGCCCACTGGATTCTGGAAGTGACCAATGGACTGAGGATGGCCGTGCGACGGCAGCGGCTGAAGCTGGAAAGCGTTGCTCCACTCATGAAGCAGTTGCGCAGCCTGCCGCTCAGGGTCGATCCGGAGACTGAGGTGATGGGTTGGAACGAGATTCCGGCCCTTGCCGAACGATTCGAGCTGACCACGTACGACGCCGCTTACCTGGAACTGGCCATGCGGCTCGATGTGCCCCTCGCGACCCTCGACCAGGGTCTGGCCCGCGCCGCGCGCGAGGCTGGGGTGCCGCTGTTTGAGTAATGCGGCTTCGCCTTATGCCGGCAGCCGCGCTCCCCGTCCGATCCCGTAGTAGCGGATTCCCTGGCTCGCCATCAGCGCCGGGTCGTAGAGATTCCGGCCGTCGAACACGACCGGTTCTTTCAAGGACGCTTTGAGCCTCGGCAGGTCCGGGCTCCTGAACTCCTGCCATTCCGTGCAAATCGCGAGCGCATCGGCGCCCTCGAGCGCGTGGCCCGCGTTCTTGCAGAGCATCAGATCCTTGCGCGCACCGTAGATGCGCCGCGCCTCGTCCATGGCCACCGGGTCGTAGGCGCGCACGCTGGCGCCCGCCGCCCACAGGGTCTCCATGAGCACGCGACTCGGCGCTTCGCGCATGTCGTCCGTATTGGGCTTGAA
>CAYZDW010000048.1:0-3656 GCA_964477175.1 uncultured Steroidobacteraceae bacterium
GATGATGGACCGCAACTGCCCCGACTATCTCAAGGATACCGCTACTTCGAGCTACGCCGACTCGCTCGCGCTGATCGAGCGCTGGCACGGCCGCGAGCGGATGCAGTATGCGATCACCCCGCGTTTCGCGCCCAGCTCGACGCCCGAGCAACTCGCGGGCGCCGGGCGCCTGGCGCGTGAGCATCCGGATGTCTACATTCACACGCACGTCGCCGAAAACGAGGAGGAAGTACTTTGGGCAAGGCAGCTTTTTCCGGAGCGGCGCAGCTACCTCGATATCTACGATCACTACGGACTGCTGCGCAAGCGCGCCGCATTGGCGCATGGCATCTGGTTGGACGATGCGGATCTGGCGCGCCTGGCAGCAAGCGGCGCAGCGCTCGTGCATTGCCCCACCTGCAATCTGTTCATGGGCAGCGGTCTGCTAGACCTGAAGCGCGCGACTGCCGCGGGCGTGCGCGTCGCGCTAGGCACCGACGTCGGCGGGGGAACGAGCTTTGGCCTGCTACGTGTGCTGCACGATGCCTACAAGGTGGCGCAGTTGCGCGGCCATAATCTGTCGCCGTTGCGCGCCTTCTATCTGGCCACGCTGGGCGCCGCGCGCGCGCTCGACCTCGACGATCGAATCGGCAGCTTCAGAACGGGCCGGGAGGCCGACTTCGTCGTGCTCGACATGGCGGCCACACCACTGCTGGCGCGGCGCACGGCGACTGCACGCAGTCTTGTGGAGCGGCTCTCTCTGCTGATGACCTTGGGCGACGATCGCGCCGTCTTAAAGACCTACGTGATGGGGCGGCTGAGCCACGATAAAGACGGGCTTGATTCAAGACCCCGATAGCGTGAAATAAGCGTCCAGCGCGCGCTGCCAACGCTGCTTGTCTGCCACGTCCGCAAAACTTGCTTCGAAACTGTTGCTCGCAAGCTGGTACGCATGGCGCGCCGTCAAGGCTGATAGCGCGGCAAAGGTTGTGCTGAAATTCCGGTTGATGTAGCCGCCAAAGTAGGCTGGATCGTCGGAGTTGACGGTCGCGCAAAGGCCCGCGCCTAGCAGGGCGGCGAGATTATGCTCGGCGTGCGACCTGAAGACGCACAACTTCACATTGGAGAGGGGACACACGGTGAGCGGGATGCGCTCGCGTGCCAGGCGCTGCACCAGAGCCGGGTCTTCGACGCATCGCACGCCATGATCGATGCGCTCGACCTTGAGCACGTCGAGCGCGCTCCAAATGTAGGCGGGCGGACCCTCCTCGCCGGCGTGTGCAACCAGGTGCAACCCGAGCTCGCGGCAGCGCGCAAATACGCGGGCGAATTTCTCGGGTGGGTGGTTACGTTCGCTGCTGTCGAGGCCAACGCCAATGAACCGACCCCTGAATGGCAACGCCTCTTCAAGCGTGGCAAAGGCTTCTTCCTCGCTGAGGTGGCGCAGAAAGCACATGATCAGCGCGGCGCTCACGCCCAGTTCGCTGTGCGCACGCTCGCAGGCGTGTGTCAGGCCGTTGATCACGGTCTGAAAGCTCACGCCGCGTGCGGTGTGAGTTTGCGGGTCAAAGAAGATTTCGGAGTGCACGACGTTATCGGCCGCTGCGCGTTCAAAATAGGCCATACCCATGTCTTCAAAATCTTGTTCCTTGAGCAGCACGCTGGCGCCGGCGTAGTAAATGTCAAGAAAACTCTGCAGGTCGGTGAACGCATAGACCGCGCGCAGCTCTTCGACGCTCGTGTAGCGCAGGTTCAAGCCATTGCGCCGCGCCAACGAGAAGATCAACTCGGGTTCGAGCGAGCCTTCGATGTGGATGTGCAGCTCGGCCTTCGGCATGGCACGTAGCAGCGATGGCAGATGTTCACGGGGAATGGCGTCGAGCTTCATGGCATTGAAAGTGCCTGTCAGGAATTTTGTGTCGGTGAGCCATACGATACATGACTGGGATGGCCTGAGCTTTTCGGACACCGCCGCGTGTTACCATCCCGCGGTCCGGATGGACCCTCGACATGGCGCGCTTCATCGCATTCATACTCTGTCTCCTGACAGCCTTCCCGGCACTCGCGCAGCAGGCCTCGGTTGACGGTCAACAATCGCGCCCGCGCATCGGGCTCGTGCTGTCCGGCGGCGGCGCGCGCGGGCTCGCGCATGTCGGCGTGCTCAAGGTGCTCGAAGAGCAGCGCATACCGGTCGATGCGATCGCGGGCACCAGCATGGGCGCCGTGATCGGCGGCCTGTACGCCTCGGGCATGACGGCGGCGGAGATCGAGGCGCTGGTTCGCACGCTGGACTGGAACGCCGCGTTCCAGGACCGTCCGCCGCGCAGCGACCTCAATTTCCGCCGCAAGCAGGACGATCGAGAATTCCTGGTTCGCTTCCCGCTCGGCGTCAAAGCCGGCAAATTCCGCGTGCCGCGCGGGCTGATCCAGGGCCAGAAGCTGACGCAGATCCTGCGCCGCGAAACCATCGCGGTCGCGGGTGTCGAGGACTTCGACCGGCTGCCGACCCGCTTTCGCGCGGTGGCAACCGACCTCGAGACCGGCGAGCGCCGCGTGCTCGCTGGCGGTGACCTGACCGAGGCCTTGCGCGCGAGCATGTCCGCGCCCGGCGTGTTCGCGCCGGTCGAACTTGACGGCCGGCTGCTTGTGGACGGCGGGCTGGTCGAGAACCTGCCGGTGGATGTCGCCAAGGAGATGGGTGTCGACATCGTCATCGCGGTGGATGTTGGTTTTCAGCCGGTCAGCCGCCGCGAGCTCAATTCGGCGTTCGCAGTTTCCAACCAGATGCTCACGATCATGATGCAGCGCGAGACCGATCGGCAGCGCGCCCTGCTCGCGGACGGCGATGTACTGATTGAGCCGACGCTCGGCACGATGCCGTCCCTGGACTTCACGGTCGTCGACCGAATGGTTGCGCTCGGCAGCGAAGGGGCGCGCGCGCAGGCGGCGCGACTCTCGCCGCTCGGCGTCGGCGAGGCCGATTGGCAGCGCCATGTCGCGGCGCGCGCGAGCCGCGAGTCGGCGCTGCCCGAGATCCGCTTTGTGAGGGTGGATGCGGGGTCCCGGCGCTATCGCGAGCGCATCGAAGCGGAACTGTCGCCGCTCGTGGGAAAAACGCTCGATCCCGGCGCAATGGAACGGCGCCTGTCGCACTTGTACGGCGACGACAACTTTGAGTCGCTGGACTACAAGATCGTGCGGGATGACGAAGCCGAGGGCATCGAAGTCGCGGCGCGACGCAAGAGCTGGGGCCCGAACTATGTCCGATTCGGTCTCGAGCTGCAGGACGATTTCGAGGGCTCCAACAGTTTCAACGCCGGTATCCGCACACAGGTGACCGAGGTCAATCGTTACGGCGCCGAGTGGCAGACGGATCTGCGCATCGGCGCGAGCCCGCGGCTGTTCACGGAGTTCTACCAGCCGTTCGGTTATGCCTCGGACTGGTTCGTCGCGCCGCGGCTCATGGTCGAGCGGCGAAACTTTGACATCATATCGGACGAGGAGCGGCTCGCGACCTATCGTGTGCGCAACCACGAGGCCGGCCTGGATCTCGGCCGCGAATTCGGCAGCTGGGGCGAACTACGATTGGGCCTCATCCGCAGCGAGGGAAATCGGCAGCTGCTGGTTGGCGATCCAGACGATCCGGACCTGCCGCCGCGATCCGATTTCGACCGCGG
>CAYZDW010000049.1:0-2824 GCA_964477175.1 uncultured Steroidobacteraceae bacterium
ACGCGTCCCATGCCAGTGCTCCACGGTGAAATTGGGGATCCTTGGGGTGACGGACGTTAGCAGTCAGCCATGCCGGTTTCAATCATCTTTGACTTTTTCCGACAGCGCGGACATGCTTGATCCAACATGAAAACAGGGTCGCCGTCCGGCTCGCTACACAGGCGGCGCGGCAGGTCCCTCCAGCAACAGGCACATTCATGGGTCAAGACAACGCGCCCCAAGTCGGTAAACGCGACGCGCCCGAGCCGGCCGGGTGGCAAGCGCAAAAGAGCGCCGCGACTAGAAGCCTGATCATTGGCGCCGCGATAAAGTGCTTTGTCGATCTCGGCTATGCGCGAACCACGACGACGGTGATCGCGGAAACGGCAGGCCTCTCGCGTGGCGCGATGCTGCACCATTTCCCGTCGAAGATTGACATTGTGCGGGCCGCGGTGGATCACCTGCACGCGAAGCGATTGCGCGCATTCCGCCGCGCGGTTCAACGCACGTCAGTTGACAGTGACCGCGTCCGTGCCAACCTCGATGCCTACTGGCAGCACGTTCGCCACCCGATGTTCGTGGCGTTCTTCGAGCTGGTCGTCGCGGCACGGACGGATTCCGAATTGGCGGCAATCCTGCGCCCCGCCCAAGAGGCCTTTGAGGAAGAATGGCATCGCACGGCCCGGGAAGTATTCACCGAGTGGCGAACCGACGATCCCAATTTCGACGTGGCGCTCGATCTGACACGGTACGTGCTCGAGGGCATGGCAATCAGCTTCCTCGTGCACAAGGAGAACGAGCGGGACCGGCGCGTGCTCTCTTATCTGGAGCGCAAACTGCGTGAGTTGCGCGATGGGTCCGCGTGATGATGATGCCGCCGCGGTACGCACGGATCGCGGCTGGTCCATTGATGTGCTGTCCTACGGACCGGGTTCCCAAAAAGGGTGCCGGGTCGCAGGTTCGCAGTTACTGCAGCGAATTTCCGCACAAATAGCGCAGCTAATGAGACTGGCGGCCCCGCCCGGCCAGCGCATCATCATCATCATTGAAGTAAAGTCCCAGTGCTAGCATAATGCTAGCACCATGAGAGACACCGCCACCCTCACCATACGAAACGTCCCGATGCGAATTGTTCGTGGCCTGAAATCGCTCGCCAAGCGGCGGGGGCGATCGATGGAGCAGGAGGTTCGCGATCTGCTCGAGGAGCATGTCGCGGAACGTTCGTCCGTGCTGCGGCAAATCGAGGCATCCTGGGATCAGCAATCCCGCCGCCCGAGCGTCGCAGAGATCGACTCCTGGATCGCAGCCGGACGTGAATGAAGGTCGTCATCGACACCAACGTCGTTGCCTGCCATCTGCTGGGCACTCCCCGCTTCGCCGCAGAGGCGGCAGCATTCCTGGGGGACGCTGAGGAAGTCCTGGCGCCGGCGCTATGGGAGGCTGAGCTCGCTAATGTCATCTGGATGGCGGTGCGGGCGAATGTGCTGCCCGCGCGGGAAGCGCCCGCCAGACTCGCCCTCGCCGCCCGCCTCGGCGTGCAGTCAGTTCCGATCCGGACGCTGTGGCACGGCGCGCTGGTGCGGTCGTTGCAATCCGGCGTGGCGGTTTACGACACTTTGTTCGTCGAACTGGCCGACCGCGAACGGCACATGCTCGCGACTTTCGATCGGAAGCTCATTCAGGCGTTTCCTGCGCTCGCTAAGCGCCCGCGGGAAATTTGACCGGCTGCGGCCTACGCAGACGCCCTATCCGGCTTCAGCGAGCCGTGACCAGATCGCCGGTAAGTATGATCTCGACGCGGCGGTTGCGCGCGCGGCCTTCGCTGGTTTCATTGTCGGCAATCGGCTGGTCCGGGCCGAGACCTTCCACCTCGATCGAGGACGCATCGACACCCTGCCCGATCAGGTAATCGCGGACGGTAAGCGCGCGTGCAAGCGACAGGGCCTGATTGGTTTCGTAGCTGCCGGTGATGTCGGTGTGGCCCTCGACCCTGAAGCGCAGTGATGGATAGACGCCCACGATGCCCGCAAAGCGCGCCAGTCCTTCCCGCGCGTCCGCATTCAGCGTTGCGGCGCCAATGGCAAACTGCACACCGGCGATTTCCGCGACGATGCCGCGTTCGGTCTGGCGCGTCGGCAGGGCACGGTTCAGCCGCGCCGTGAGATCCGCGCGCGCCTGACGGTTGGCTTCGAGCGCGGCGTCGCGCGCAGCCTGTTCCGCCGCCTGGATCTCGCGACGCTTCGCTTCCTCGAGCGCAATATTCGCTTCAAGTCGCGCCTTTTCCTCCGCCTCCTGGCGCGCAGCCAGCGCTGCCGCTTCCTCACGCGCGGCTGCCGCAGCGGCATCTTCGGCTGCCTGCGCGGCCTGACGGCCGAGCACTGCCTGCCGACGGGCATC
Organism: uncultured Steroidobacteraceae bacterium; assembly: GCA_964477175.1. Lineage (GTDB taxonomy): Bacteria > Pseudomonadota > Gammaproteobacteria > Steroidobacterales > Steroidobacteraceae > SCUD01. Next base: position 2,377 of record CAYZDW010000049.1, read on the forward strand.
CTCGCCCATCTGCACAGCATCGCGCGCCAGCAGGGGCACGGTCTTACGGATGCTGTACTTCTTGTTGGCCTGCGCGGCCTCCGCCTTGGCCAGCAGCTGTTCGGCCTGACCGAATTCGTCAGTCGCGAACTTGTCCGCCTGCGCGCCGCGGGCGATATCGAGTGCATAGCGCGCTTGGACCAGGTCGAGCGGAATCCGGGCGCTCGGACTGAACGGTTGGGCGGCGAGACCGGCGTAATCGATTCGTTCCGTCAGGCCGGGGATCATCACGCTCTGGCCCCTGATGCGCCGCCCGAGGCTGCGCAGCACGAGATACTTGCTCGGGGCCGTGACCGCGAAGTGCGGCTCCGCGCTTACGATCAGCGCGAACTGAGAGAGCGATGTCGTCGTCTCCAGCAACCCGCGCCCGTCGCGAACTTCCAGTGAGCCGAGGTTGTTGGCGCGGCCG
>CAYZDW010000050.1:0-8473 GCA_964477175.1 uncultured Steroidobacteraceae bacterium
ATCCGGCGCCGTAGAGCACGGCGAGTGTGGCGCCGACACCCGCGGCGACGTGGCCGACCAGCTCGGCGTCGCGGACCGGCCAGTAAAGCACGGCGAACAAGGCGGCTAGCGCGAGTCCGTAGGACACCGAGTAACGCAGCGGCGGCGGTTCGAGATTGCGACGCAGCACGCGAGCCGGCGGCACGCGCTTCAGTTGCAGCATCGGCGGCAGCGCGAAGCCGACCAGGATCGCAAGCGCCGTTGCCGCGCCCATGATTGCCGGCGCGGCGGTCGGCGATGGCAGCTCGGCGCGCACGATGTCGCCCACGAGCCAGGCGAGGATTTCCTGCGCGAGATACCCAAGCGCGCTGCCCACGGCCGCGGCAATCAGCGCGAGCAGGCCGAGTTCGATCACGGTAACCTGCAACACCAGCGACTGCGGCGCGCCCATGCATTTCATGAGCGCGACGTTGTCGAGGTGGCGCTGCGTGTAGCGGCGCGCCGCCATCGCGACCGCGACCGCGGCGAGCAGCACCGTGATCAGGGCCGAGAGATTGAGGAAGCGACCCGCGCGCTCGGTGGACGAGCGGATCTGCGGGCTCGCCTCGGCAACATCCACCAACCGCTCGCCGGGCTTGCGGCGCTCCGCGAGCAGCGTCTTGAGTTCGTCGATGGCCGAAGGCGTGCCCGCGAACAGGAGCGAATGCGTCGCGCGGCTGCCGGGGCCAAGGAGGTCCGTGGCCTCGAGATCCGCGAGCGGAATCAAAAGTGAAGGCGCGAGATCGACGAAGGCGGAGCCCTGGTCCGGCCGATAGTCCAGCACCTGCGCCACGGTGAAGCTCGCGGCGCCAACGCTGACCCGGTCGCCGACGCCGGCGCCCAAGCGCGCCAACAGCCGCGAATCGAGCCAGGCCTCGCCACGTCCCGGTAGTTCCGCGGTCTCGCGGGCCGTCTCGAATGGTGCGTTCGCGATCTTGAGCCGGCCGCGCAGCGGATAGCCCGGCCCTGCGGCGCGTATGGCTGAGAGCGCGGAATCCTCGCCGAAGAAAACGACGCTCGGGAAGGAGACCGTCATCGCGGTCGCGATGCCCCGCTCCGTCGCGAGCATCACGTACTGCGGATCGAGTAGCCGGCCGGCCTGCAGGCGGAGATCCGCCGCGATGACCTCGGCCGCCCGCAGCTCGACCGCCTGACCGATGCGATCGGTGAAGAAGCCGACGCCGGTCAGCGCGGTCACCGCGACCAGGAGCGCCGCGAGCAGCACGGCCAGTTCCCCCGAGCGCCAGTCGCGCAGAAGCGCCAGCAAGGCGAAGCGCAGCGCGCGCATGTCAGTGCGCCCGCCCGATCAATGGACGAGCCTGCCCGCGTCCAGCTCGATGATGCGACTGCAGCGCGCCGCGAGTTCGCGATCGTGCGTCACGAGTACGAGCGTAGTGCCGGCCGCGGCATTGAGATCGAAGAGGAGCTGGATGACGCGCGCGCCGGTCGCGGTGTCGAGGTTGCCGGTCGGCTCGTCGACAAAGAGTACGGAGGGTCGGGTGACGAAGGCGCGCGCGATCGCGACGCGCTGCTGCTCGCCACCCGAGAGCTGGCGCGGATAATGCCTGAGGCGACTCTCGAGCCCGACCTGAGCGAGCACTTCGCGCGCGGCGGCCCGGGCATCGGCACGGCCGGCGAGTTCGAGCGGCAACATGACGTTTTCGACCGCGGTCAGCGACGGGATCAAATGGAAGGACTGGAACACGAAACCGACGTGCCGCGCGCGGGCCGCGGCGCGGCCGTCCTCGTCGAGCGCCGAGAGTTCAATGCCCTCGAGCCAGACGGCGCCCGTGCTCGGTTCGTCGAGCCCCGCAAGCAGCGCGAGCAGCGTGGACTTGCCGGCGCCGGAAGCACCGACCACGGCGACGGACTCGCCGGCGGCGACCTGGAGGCTGACGTCGTCCAGGATGGTCAGCATTCCCTCCGGGCTGGTAACCTGCTTGCGCAAACTTCTGGCTTCGAGCACTGTCTTTCTGTCCATGCGCCTCGTCCTGGCTCTCACGCTATGTCTGATCGCTGCCGCGCCGCTGCCGGCGCGGGCTGCCGAACCGCAGGTGATCCTCGTGGTCGGCGATTCCCTGTCGGCCGGCTATGGGCTGTTGCCCGGGCAGGGTTGGGTGACGCTGCTACAGCAGCGGCTGAAGCGCGAAGGGTACGGTTACCGCGTCATCAACGCCAGCGTGTCCGGGGAGACCACGGATGGTGGCGTCCAGCGCCTGGATCGCGCGCTTATGCAGCATCGGCCCGCGGTCGTCGTCATCGAGCTCGGCGGCAACGATGGGCTGCGCGGCCTGCCGGTATCACGGGTGCGCGCGAATCTCGAATTGCTGATCATGAAAAGCCGCGCCGCGGGGGCGCAGGTGCTCCTGGTCGCGATTCGCGTGCCGACCAATTACGGACAGCGTTACACGACGTCCTTCCAGAGCATCTACGCGGATCTCGCGACCCGATACCGGATCGGCCTCGTGCCCTTCCTGACCGACGAGGTCGCGGTGAACATCGCGCTTTTCCAGCCGGACGGCATCCACCCGACCGCAGCGGCACAACCGATTCTGCTCGACAGCCTCTGGCCGCAGCTTTCGCCGCTCTTGCGCCGTTAGCGAAACCCGCGTCAAATCCAAACCGGCCCGAACCGAAAGCCCGGCGCCCTTTTTTGCGACGCAACAATGAATGACACCGCGTATTGGCGCAGGGATTATCCGCCGGGCGTACCGGCGGAAATCGATCCGAATGCCGTCCGCTCGCTGAAGCAGATGTTCGAGGACGCCTGCCGCAATTACGCGACGCGGCCCGCCGTCTCCAATATGGGCCGGACCCTGACTTACGGCGAGCTCGACGAGCTGTCGCGGCACTTCGGCGCCTGGCTGCAAAAGGAAGCAGGACTCCGGAAGGGCGACCGCGTCGCCCTGATGATGCCGAACATCCTGCAGTACCCGATCGCAATCATCGGCACGCTGCGCGCCGGCTGCACGGTCGTCAATGTCAATCCGCTCTACACGGCGCGCGAACTCGAGCATCAGCTCAACGACTCGGGCGCCACCGTGATGCTGATCTTCGAGAATGCCTGCGCAACGCTCCAGCAGGTCATCGCTCGCACCCCGATCAAGCGCGTCATCATGACAGGCATCGGCGACATGCTCGGCTTCCCGAAGGGACCGCTGACCAACTTCGTGATCCGGCGCGTCAAGAAGATGGTGCCGCCGTGGAAGTTGCCTGGCACGGTACGCTTCAACGACGTGCTGAAAGCCGGCGCGTCGCTCAAGCTCGATCCGGTCGACGTGAGCGGCGACGACGTCGCCTTCCTGCAATACACCGGCGGCACGACCGGCGTGTCGAAGGGCGCCGTGCTGACGCATCGCAACCTGGTCGCGAACACGCTGCAGGTCGTCGCGTTCATGCCGGAGCTCGGCGAGATCGAGAACGCGGTCGTCATCACGGCGCTGCCGCTCTACCACATCTTCGCGCTGACCTCGAATTTCCTCGTGTTCACGCGCGTCGGCGGCCAAAACGTGCTGATCACCAACCCGCGCGATATGCAGGGATTCGTTCACGAACTGAGCCGCGTCCGCTTCACGTTCATCACGGGCGTCAACACTCTTTTCAATGGGCTACTGAACACGCCGGGCTTCGACCAGCTGGATTTCAGCTCGCTCAAGGTCGCGCTCGGCGGCGGCATGGCCGTGCAGGCGGCGGTTTCCGAGCGCTGGAAGACGGTCACGGGACGGCACATCTGCCAGGGCTGGGGGCTCACCGAATCCTCGCCGGTCGGGACGGCGAACCTGCCGGGCACGACGGAGTTCACCGGCTCGATCGGTTACCCGTTGCCGTCCACCGAGATTTCGATCCGCGACGACGATGGCAACCCGCTGCCGACCGGTTCGGTCGGCGAGATCTGCCTGCGCGGGCCGCAGGTCATGCGCGGATACTGGAATCGCCCGGAGGAAACCGCCACGGTCATGCTGCCGGACGGATGGCTGCGCACCGGCGACATCGGCCGCATGGACGAGCGCGGCCGCACTTTCCTCGAGGACCGCAAGAAGGACATGATCCTCGTGTCCGGCTTCAACGTGTATCCCAACGAGGTCGAGGGCGTCGTCGCGCAGATGCCGGGCGTGCTCGAGGTCGCGGCGGTTGCGCAGCCGGACGAGAAATCCGGCGAGGTTGTCGCGCTCTTCATCGTGAAGAAGGATCCGGCGCTCACGGCCGAGCAGGTCGTTGCGTTCTGCAAGCGTGAGCTGACCGGCTACAAGGTGCCGAGGGCCGTGTACTTCAGGAACGAATTGCCGAAAACCAACGTCGGCAAGATTTTGCGCCGGACACTGCGCGACGAGCTCAGGAACACCGCGGCTTCCCCGCCCCGTGCTGCTGGCGGTGCGTAAGCCGGCCGCACTGTTGCTGGCCCTGCAGGGCGCTGCAGCGCTCGCCGCCGAGGATCCCGCGCTCACCTCCGCGCGCTACCACACCCCGCTCGAGTACTCGACCGCGAGCCTCGTCATCGAAACGCCGACGCTCGCAATCGAGACGTCGGTTCCCGGCTGGGCACAGTTCGAGGCCGCAATGACGGGCGCCACCGCCGCGACCTACTGCGCCGGCGTGCTGACCCTGCTCAGCGCCGGCCCGGCTGCGCTCCTGGCCGTTCCCTGCCTGGGGCTGCTCGGCGCAACCCTGGAGGAATCGGCCGACGTCACGGCGCCGCGCCCGGGCGGCGCCGCGCTCGCGTCGGGATTAACTGCCGTACCGATCGACGCGCTGCTGCGCCGCGAAGGCGCAAGCTATCTCGAGGCGATGCGCGTGCCCCTCGCGGAAAGCGGGGATTGCCCGCCTGGCGATCCAGGTGCCCTGCGGCTCATGATCGCACCGGACGCGCTGAAGGTCAGGTCCGAGCGCGTGTCCGGCGCCCACCTCCACACCGTCGAGTTGCGGCTGGCGGTGCGCCGCGAGCAGCCCTGCGGATCAACCGACGACGCCTATCATTTCCTGTTCGTGACCGGCATCGAAACCGAAAAGTCCGTGCCAGGTGACACGGAGTTGCAGGAGTTGCAGCGCCGGTTCGCAGTCGGCGTGACGGCCGCGGTCCAGAAAGTAATCGACGAATCCCTGCTCGTCTGGCATCCGCAGTGGCTGCCGGGCAAGAGCGCCCCCGGTTCTTTCACGACGCTGGCGCTTGCACCGCTTTCACCGCCCGTCCGGCACGGTCTTGCAGCATCGATCAGGCAACCGCGTGGCGTGAACGGCCTCGGCGTCGTCGATACGGGCAGTGGCCTCAGGGCCTTTCGCTGGCAGCCGCTGTCGGAATTGATGGCACGGGATGGCGCCGAAGCGACACGGCCGGAATCGGTCCGGTACCAGTTCCGGCTGCACGCCGCGGAGCCCGGCGTGGCGGATACCGTCCGGCCGGGCCGCCTGCTGCTGGCGCAGGACGGCCTGGCATCGGAATCACTGGAGCTGCCCGGCCCGCTGGAACCCTGCCGTGTCTACTTCTGGACGGTGCGCGCTCATTTCCTTTACGCGGGCCGGCCCCGGGTCACGGAATGGACCGCGCTGCACAATGCCGTCGGCGGGTTCAGCGCGCCCTGGCGCTTCCGCCGCGGCGACGAATCCTGGACGAAGGGCTGGCCTGTCGACTGGACCTACCCCGCCTTCCGCACACCCCCACCAGAGGGACTCGAAAAATGCATGCGATGACCACGGCCGCAGGCGTCCCGGCGGCACTGCTCGCCCTGCTGGCTGGCTGCGCACCGGCGCCGCTCGTGCAATCGACGCGGCTCGGCGCGACCGGCATCACCGGGGACACCTCGATCGGCGTAATGGTGCTTTACCACGAACGCTGCGTGGAGCATCGCAAAAAAACCGGCACTAATTGCGCGCCGGGCGACGTCACGGCCGCCATCAATTCCCAATATTCGCGTTGCGTCAGCTCCGCGTTCAGGCGTTCGCGTAACCGCATCACGATCGTACCGGGGGACATCCTGCACGAAAAATACCTGGCGGCGGCTGAACCGGACTATGAGGCCCTGACGCCGGAACGGGCGATTGAGCTGTTGTCGGAGCCCGAGGCGTCGGCGGCTCTCAGGCAGGATAGCGTTGCCTATGTCGTGCTGCTGTCTTCGACGACGAAGGATGAGAACCGGCACACGATGGTCGATGCCGGCAGCCAGGGGGTGTGGGGTTTTGGACGCGAGTCGCGACGCACGACGGAAGTCGAGGCGGTCGTGTTCAATACGACTACCGTGGCGCGGGCCGGCGACTTGCAGCTCGGCATCGAGGGCGAGTCCGGATGGATGATGCCGGTCTTTGTGATCCTGCCGCTGCCGCCGGTTCCCTACGGCTCGAGGACGGAATCCAAGTCATGCAAAGCCATGGGCGGCGCGATCGCGGAGTTCCTGTACTCCGACGCGACCCCACTGTCGCCGCGCTGAACCGCGGGGCCACCGCGTCAGCGGTGATATGCGGGCGACAACTCGTGGACAGCGGCGATCATCGCCGCGACATGCTCCGGGTCTGTGTCCGGCTGGACGCCATGTCCCAGGTTGAACACATGGCCGGGCCCGCGCCCGTAGCTCTTGAGCACTCGCGCGACCTCTGAATGGATTTCATCCGGCGATGCGAAGAGCAAGCTGGGATCCAGATTGCCTTGCAGCGCGACGCGATCGCCGGTCAGGCGGCGCGCTGTGGACAACTCTGTCGTCCAGTCGACGCCCAGGGCATCCGCGCCGGTATCGGCCATGCGGTCGAGCCAGGCGCCGCCGCCTTTCGTGAAAAGAATCACCGGCACTCGCCGGTCCTCGTGTTCACGGTGCAGGCCGGCGACGATGGCCTGCATGTAGGCGAGCGAATACTCCAGGTAAGCGGGCGCCGACAGCGCGCCGCCCCAGGTGTCGAAGAGCATGACGACCTGCACACCCGAAGCGATCTGCGCGTTGAGATAGGCCGTCGTCGCGCGCGTTAGTTTTTCGAGCAACGCGTGCAGTGTCCTGGGCTCGGCCTGTAACAGGCCCTTGATGCGCGAAAAGTTCCGGCTCGTGCCGCCCTCGACCATGTAGGTCGCGACGGTCCAGGGCGAGCCCGCGAAACCGATCAGCGGCACGCGCTCCGCAAGTTCCCGGCGGACCTGCGCAATTGCATCGAGCACGTATCTGAGTTCTTCGTACGGGTCCGGCACCGACAGCCCCCGGACCGCGGACTCGCTCCGGATGGACCACGAGAATCTTGGCCCCTCGCCCTCTTCAAATGTGAGGCCGAGTCCCATCGCGTGCGGGATGACCAGGATGTCGGAGAACAGGATGGCCGCATCCAGTGGATAGCGCGCGAGCGGCTGCAGCGTCACCTCGCAGGCGAGCTCCGGGTTCGTGCAGAGCGCGAGGAAACTGCCCGCCTTGGCGCGCGTCGCACGGTACTCCGGCAGGTAGCGGCCGGCCTGACGCATGATCCAGACCGGCGTGCGATCCACGGGCTGGCGCAGGAGCGCGCGCAGCAACCGGTCATTGCCCGGCTGTGTGCTCATCGGCGGGGATACAGGCCCGCGATGGTCGCCTGGATCTGCTCCGCGGTGGCACGCGGGTCGGCGGCATCGCGGATCGGCCGCCCGACGACGATGTAGTCGGCGCCATTCACGAACGCCTCGGGCACGCTCATGACGCGCTTCTGGTCGTCGGTCGGCAGGTTTTCCACGGGCCGGATGCCCGGCGTGACGACGATCAGGCGGTCATCCACGCCTGCGCGCAGGAGTCTTGCCTCGAGCCCGGAGGAGACGACGCCGGCGCAACCAGCCGCGAGCGCGCGTCGCGCGCGCGACAGGACGAGCTCTTCGACATCGCACTGGAACCCGAGGTCGTCGAGGTCGCCACGATCGAGGCTCGTCAGCACGGTGACCGCGAGGATGCCGACGTCGCCCGCGGCCTGCACCGCCGCTTCCATGATCGACTGGTTGCCGTGCACGGTCGCGAATGTCACGCCGCGATTGCGCAGGTTGCGCACCGCCCCGGCGACCGTGGCCGGCACGTCGAAGAACTTGAGGTCCACGAACACGCGCTTGCCGCGGCCGACCATCCAGTCCAGCAGCTCGAAGGCCTCGCCGGACATGAACAGCTCGAGTCCGAGCTTGTAGAAAGACACCGAATCGCCGAGCGTGTCCGCGAGCCGGCGCGCGGCGTCGGCATTCGGTACGTCCATCGCGAAGATCAGTCGTTCCCGCGCGGGTATCTCGGCCCTGGCCACCTTGCCTCCTTCATTTGGCCGCGCGATAGTATCAAACCAGTGGGATCCTCGGATTGACTCCCACGCGCCCGCGTTGCTGCCTCAGCCCGCCTGGCGCAAGGCGCGGGCCGCAGGGAATATGTCGATATTCCCAAGGACCGCAACGCCGCACCAGGCGGTCTGAGGCGCAACCCATTCATCGATTGCATCCATACACGGTACGGGATCGAAATCGCCCGTGGCGGCGTTGCTCCTCCCT
>CAYZDW010000051.1:0-5850 GCA_964477175.1 uncultured Steroidobacteraceae bacterium
TTGCCGACCAGCCCGTCGCGGGTGGCTTCGGGCCACTGACAACGCAGGCAGGAGCCACCGGCATCGGCCCGCACGACCTGCAACTGCCCTTCATATTGATAGACGCTCGCCAGCACCGCAGGGCACCCGGCGCGAACTGCCGCATCGTTGACGAGAAATTTCGTGGCGAAATTGTCGCTGCAGTCGACGACGACATCGCCCTGCGCGACGAGTTCCGCCGCATTGGCCGGCGTCAGGCGGATCGCCTGTGGGCGCAGCCGGACCGTCGGGTTGTAGGCGGAGAGGCGTCTTGCGGCGACTTCGGCCTTCGGCTGTCCGACATCGCCCGCCGTGTACAGGGGTTGCCGGTGCAGATTGGCTGGCTCGACGACGTCGTGGTCGACGATGAAAAGCGTCCCGACCCCGGCGCCGGCGAGCCCGGTGAGCACCGCGCAACCGAGACCGCCTGCCCCGATGACGACCACCGCCGCTTCCGCGAGGCGCCGCTGGCCGGCCGCGCCGATCTCCGGCAACGCGATCTGGCGCGAATAGTCGAAATGGGGCAGCTGCGTCGCTTCAATGCAGTGCGCGCATTCGACCCAGCCGCTGTCGCCGTCGGGGTAGTGTTCCTTCTTCCAGATCGGGACGCGATGCTTGACTTCGTCGATGATCTGCCGGCACGCGGCGAATGCCTCGGCGCGGTGCACGCCCGCGACGCCGACCCAGACGGCGAGTTCGCCGATCGCCAGCACGCCGAGCCGGTGCACGCAGCGCGCGCGCAGCGCGCCATGACGGCGCAGGGCATCGGCGACGATGCGTTCGCCTTCGCTGCGCGCGAGTTCCTCGAAGGCCTCGTACTCGAGCCGGCTCACCGCCCGGCCCTCGCTGTGATCACGAACCCTGCCCTCGAACGAAGCGAATCCGCCGGCTGCGGGATCGACGAGCGACGCGGCAAGCTCGGCCGCGTCGATCGGGCGCTGCGTGAACTCGAAGGCGTTCATCCGCCGGCCACCGGCGGTATGAAAACGATCTCGTCTCCGTCAGCCAGCGGACTCGACCAGTCCGCAAAGACGGCGTTGACCGCAACCTTGAGCTGGGTCTGCGGCAGGCGGAAGCCGTATCGCGCTGCGAGTTCCTCGTACAGCGCCGACGGCGTGCGCGCCGTGGTCTCGACCGTCTCGGCCTGACGGCCCGCCTGCTCACGCAGCAGCGCGTAATAACGAAGGTGGACGCGCACCATCAGGCCACCTCGCGCGCGGATAGCGCACGGCGCGCCGCCGCGAGTTCCTCCGGCGTGTTGGCATTGGCGAGCGCCCGTGGATTCACCGGCGTCAGCAGGAGCGCATCGTGGCTGATCAGGAATTTTCGCGGACAGCAATGGCCCGCGGCCACGAAGCGAACGATCGCCTCGCGGCTCGCGGGTTCATAGATGGCGCAAAGGGGTTCCGGCAAGCCATCGGATGTGCTTCGAAATGCGGTCGCGGGTCGGCTCATGTCGCGCGCGGCGAGCAGCTCGTCGAGAGTCGCAGAGTCCAGCAGCGGCAGGTCGCAGGCCACGACGAGCCAGGCCGCGTCCGGCTGTGCGTCTTGTGCGGCAATGATGCCCGCGATCGGGCCCTCGACGCCCGGCCCGTCGACAATCTGGGGGTAGCTTGCACGCAAGGGATCCGCACGCTGATCCTGGCGTACCGACACCCATGCTTGCGAAACCCGTGGTGCCAGCAACTCGAAAGCGCGTTCGAGCTGCGGCCGTTGCCGGTAGGTCAGCGCCGCCTTGTCCTGGCGCATCCTGTTCGAGCGGCCGCCGGCGAGCACCAGTCCGTAGAGTGCATTCATGACTCCGCACCCGCGTGGTAATCGCTCTTGCCGCCGCTCTTCCTGAGCAGCCGGGTTTCCCCGATGACGATGTCGTGCGACAGCGCCTTGCACATATCGTAGACCGTCAATGCGGCGACCGAGACGGCGGTCAGGGCTTCCATCTCGACGCCAGTGCGATGATGCACGGCGGTTGTGCAGCGGATCTCGAGCCCGTCGGCATCCGCCTCGATCGTGATCTCGCAGCGCTCGAGTCCAAGTGGATGGCAGAAAGGGATCAGCTCGTGGGTGCGTTTCGCAGCCATCGTGCCGGCCACAATGGCCGTGTTGAGCACCGGGCCCTTGGAAGTCTCGAATCCGGATGACCGCAGCTTCTCGAGCACCGCAGGGGGGAATCGCAGGCGGGTCACGGCAGTCGCGATGCGCAGGGTCTCGTACTTGGCCGTCACGTCGACCATCGCCGGCCTGCCCGCATCATCCAAATGACTCAGCGTCGGTTTGTGCTCATCCGCCAATGTAGTACATCTCGATCTTGCGTAGCGCTCGTCCGGTCGCGGGTATGCGTCGCAGTTCACTGTAGCGGTCGTCACGGCGCCGCCAGGTGCCGCGTATCCGTTCCAGCAGCTCGTCATCGCTTGCGCCGCCGCGGAGCAAGGCGCGCAAGTCCGTGCCGTGCACCGCGAACAGGCAGGTGTAGAACACGCCGTCCGAGGAAAGCCGCGCGCGTGTGCAATCGCCGCAGAACGGCTGGCTCACCGACGAAATGAAGCCGATCTCGCCGGCGCCGTCCTGGTAGGCGTAACGCTCCGCGACTTCGCCGCGATAGCTGCCTGCGACGGGCCTGAGTGGATACTCGGCCGCGATCACATCGCGGAGCTCCCGCGACGGCACCACGCGGGCGAGGTCCCAATCATTGCGGTTGCCGACGTCCATGTACTCGATGAATCGAACGATCACGCCGGTACCGCGAAAATGACGGGCCAGATCCAGCACCTGGCCGTCGTTGATGCCGCGCTGGATCACCGCGTTGACCTTGACGGGCGAAAGGCCCGCCTCGAGCGCGGCGCGGATCCCGTCCTGCACGCGTTCGAGCCCGTCGTATCCACCGCTCATCCGGTGAAAGGTCTCGCGATCCAGGGTGTCCAGGCTGACGGTGACACGCCTGAGACCATGCGCCGCGAGCGGAGCGGCATGCTGGGCGAGCAGCACGCCATTGGTGGTCAACGCAAGATCGGCGACGCCTTCGATCGATGACAACTCGCCGACCAGGTCCGCAAGACCGGAACGCAGCAGCGGCTCGCCGCCCGTCAGACGGAGTTTGCGCACGCCTTGCGCGACGAACAGCCTGGCAAGCCGCGAGATCTCGTCGAATGTCAGGCGCTCGCTCGTTGACAGGAAGCGATAACGGTCGTCAAAAGTCTCGCGCGGCATGCAATACGGACAGCGGAAATTGCAGCGGTCCATGACCGAGATACGCAGATCCGAAAGCGGCCGCCCGCGCGTGTCGGTCGCCGCCTTTGGCGCGGACAGTGCGATCAGCTTGTCGGATCCGTTGTCGCGCATTGGTTACCAACGATAAAAGGGTACGACGCGACCAGCCGGGTGGCTCGCGGGTCCCTGCGGCAGTTCGACGAATCCGTCCGTACCGGCCAGCGAGACGAGGTCTCCGGAGCCGCCGGTCGGTCGCGGATCGGCCAGCGTCCGCCCTTCCGGATCGTACTCCAGCGCCAACGGCAGGAAACAGGTCAGCGCGGCCCGGAAGTCGAATGCGCGCGCCAGCGCGACGGACTGACGAGGCGCAGTCCGGGCACCGGCCGCGGCCGAGAGCGCCGGTATGACGTAACGCGACAGGCAGACCAGGACCGACACCGGGTTTCCGGGCAGCGCGAAGACCATGCCCCCCTGATCCTTGACGCCGAACCACAGCGGCCGACCCGGGCGTTGCGACACCTGGTGGAATATCCGCCGTACGTGGAGCTCGGCGAGCACCGCGGGCACATGGTCGAAGCGGCCAGCGGAGACCCCGCCGCTCAGCACGAGCACGTCGTGGTGCTCGAGCACATGGGCCAGCCGCTCTTGCAGCACCGTCCGTTGATCCGGCAGATGCAGGTCCGTCGTCGGCGGAAAACCCGCGAGTTGAAGCGCCGCCGCAAGGCCGTAGGAATTCGAGCGCCGCAGCTGGTGGTCCAGCACCGGCAAGCCGGGCTCGACGAGTTCGTCTCCGGTGGATACCACGGCGATGCGCGGCTGGCGCGCGACCTTGAGCCGGGACAATCCCGCCGAGGCGGCGATCGCGATCTCCGGCCCGCCGAGCCGCGTGCCGCTCCCCAGCAGTCGGTCGCCGGCCCGCGCGTCGGCTGCGCGACGATGCACGTGGACCCAGGGATCGGGTATGTGCCCGGGCTCGATCGTCGCGACGCCGGCCGCGACGTGGATGCGCTCGATGGGCACTACGGCATCGCAACCGGACGGCAGCGAGGCGCCGGTCATCACCTCGATGCAATCAGCCGGCGAACCGAGCGCGAGCGGCGCGATGCCTGCGAGCTGCATGGCCGCAATGCGAAACTCGCGGCGGCCGTCGCGAAATGCGGCGCTCGCGATCGCGATGCCGTCCATCGCAACGCGGTCGAATGGCGGAACGTCGCGCTCCGCGTGGACGTCCTGACGCAGCACCCGGCCCGCACAGGCCGGCAGCGACAGTTCTTCGTCCGGAGCCTGCGCGAGGTGGGCGGCAATCGCCGCATCAGCTTCGGCGGGGGTCAGCATCAGGCCGCGGGGTCAGTCTTTCTTCTCGCGGGCCTTGAAGATGCGCAGCTGCTCGTTGAACTGGTCGGCAACCGCCTGCACCTCGTCGACGGCCGCGTTGTTCTTCTTGGCCTGCATGGCGCGCAACTCCATGAGGCGGTTCGCGTCGTAAAGGCCGCTTTGTTCCAGCGAGAGCATTTCCATGTCGAGGCAGGCGTTGTAGGCGTTGATGTCCTCATTGAACTGCTGGACGGCCTGCTGCGCCGCGACCATTTCCTCGTAGGCCGCAGTCTTTCCGTCCGGGACCCGTTCGGGCGCGCGTGGATAGATGCAGGTCGCCTGCGCGGTCCCCGCGGCCAGGCAGGTCAACAGGGCGGCGATCGCGATCGTCTTCCACGTCATGTCTCGGTCTCCGTCGGCGTCCCGGGATTCTAACCTACCCGACATTGACCGTCGGGCCGGCAGGACAGTTCCGCCGCCGGGCCGCGACTCACGGCCCAATCGGTACGCGTGCGCTGTTTTTCAGGGTCTCGAGCACCAGGCTCGAACGTACGTCGCGCACGCCGGGCAACTTCAGGAGCTGGTGCAGCGTGAAGCGCCCCAGGGCGTCGAGGTCCGGCACGACGACCTGCAGCAGGAAGTCCATTTCACCGGTCATCGCATGCGCCGCGACGACCTCCGGTCGTTCATCCAGCGTGCGCCGGAAGCGCTCGATGACGTCATCGGTGTGGCGTTCGAGCTTGATCTGCACATAGGCCGTGACGTTCTGGCCGACGCGTTTCGGATCGAGGAGGGCGGCGTAACCCCGAATGATGCCTTCCTGCTCCAGCCGCCGGACCCGGCGCGTGCAGGGCGTCGGCGACAGGCCCACACGTTCCGCGAGTTCCACGTGGCTCAGCCGTCCGTCGCGCTGCAACAGATCCAGGATTCGGATGTCAGTGCGATCGAGGGAGCTCATGGGGCGAAAGTCTACACCTTATTGGTTCTGATTAGTGTTTATCGCTAATTTTATAACAAACAAGCGTGAAATTGGCTAAAAACACCCCGGGAGCCTGAGTACGATGACGCGGGTCGCATTGGGCCCCGAGGTGCCGCAAATGCCCGCCAGCGCACGCAAGCCCCTCCAGACCGAATCCCTGACCATCGACTGGCGCAGGGTGCTACGCACCGCGCTCCTGTCCCGGGCCCTCGACCGGCTCGAGGAAACCAGGCTCGTGCCGGAGCGCAAGGTGCTCTACCAGTTTTCGGCGCGCGGCCACGATGTCACACAGGCGCTGCTGGGTCTGCGCCTGACGGGTGCACGCGACGCGG
>CAYZDW010000052.1:0-2580 GCA_964477175.1 uncultured Steroidobacteraceae bacterium
ACGAGGAAGCGGCCGCCGACTACATCCACCGCCACGTCTCGAAACCCGTCGTCGCCTACATCGCGGGTGTCACGGCGCCGGCCGGCAAGCGCATGGGCCATGCGGGCGCCGTCATCGCGGGTGGGAAAGGCACCGCGGCCGATAAATTTGCTGCGCTCGAAGCTGCGGGCGTGCGCACCGTGCGTTCACCTGCCGAACTCGGGAGTGCGATGAAGAGTGCACTCGCGAGCCGGCGCCGGCGCGCGAAAAAGCGCTGAGGTCGCCAGCATGACCAGCGGCCTTCGAATTGCGCTCGCGCAGATCAATCCGACCGTCGGCGACGTGCCGGGTAACGCGGATCGCGCGATCGCGCAGATCGGTCCCGCACGCGCGCAGGGCGCCCGGTTACTGGTGTTGCCGGAGCTCGTCTTGTCCGGCTACCCGCCGGAAGACCTGTTGTTCCATCGCGGATTCCGCCGCCGCATCGACGGCGCGCTCGAAAGGCTCGCTGCCGCGGCGACCGGCATCGACATCCTGGTCGGTTACCCGGAGTATGCGTCCGGGACGATCTACAACACGGCGGCGTGGTTGCGCGACGGCGCGGTCATCACGCGCTATCGCAAGCAGACGTTGCCGAATTACCAGGTCTTCGACGAGAAGCGCTATTTCACCGCGGGGACGTCGCCGGTCGTTGTCGAGATCGCGGGCATCAAGGTAGCGCTCCTGATCTGCGAGGACGTCTGGCACGTGGCGCCTGCCGCGGCTTCGCGCGCTGCCGGTGCCGGTCTCTGCATTTCTCTCAATGCCTCGCCTTACCAGCTCGGCAAGCAGCCGGAACGCGAGGCGGTCATCGCGAGGCGCGCGCGCGAGACCGGCATGTCCTTCATCTACGTCAATCTGGTCGGCGGGCAGGACGAGCTGGTTTTCGACGGGAATTCCTTTGCGGTCGATGAGACCGGCCGCGTCGTGCATCGAGCCCCCGCATTCGAGGAATCGCTCTCCTGCGTGGATGCGAGCCCGGCGCAGGGCTGCGCACAGGTTGCGCCGGAAAGCCTGGCGCCGCTCATGGGTGCCGAGGAAAGCGTCTATCAAGCGATCGTCACGGGCGTGCGCGACTACGTCGGCAAGCACCATTTCAGCGGCGTCGTGCTGGGTCTTTCAGGCGGCGTGGACTCCGCGCTCGTGCTGGCGATCGCCTGCGATGCGCTGGGCGCAGACCGCGTGCATGCCGTGATGCTGCCGTCGCGCTATACGTCGAGCATGTCGGAGAAGGATGCCGCCGCGATGGCGCGCGGTCTTGGCGTGCACTATTCGGTGATCCCGATCGAGAGCATGTTCCAGGCGACGCTCGCGGCGCTCGAGCGCGAGTTCCGGGGCCACGCGCCGGATTCCGCCGAGGAGAACATCCAGGCGCGCTGCCGCGGCATCGTATTGATGGGGATCTCGAACAAGACCGGGCGCATGCTGCTGACGACCGGCAACAAGAGCGAGATGGCGGTCGGCTATGCGACGCTCTACGGCGACATGGCCGGCGGCTACGCGCCGATCAAGGATTGCAGCAAGACGCTCGTGTACCGGCTCGCACGCTGGCGGAACGCGAAGTCGCCGGCGATCCCCGCGCGCATCATCGAGCGGCCGCCGACCGCGGAGCTCTCCGAGAATCAGCTCGACTCGGACACGCTGCCGCCTTACGAAATACTCGACCGGATTCTCGCGGCCTTCATCGAAGACGATCGGTCGGTCGACGAGATCGTGGCCCAGGGCCTGGACCGCGCGACCGTCGTGCGCGTGCTGGAGATGGTCAAGCGCAACGAATACAAGCGCCGCCAGGCGCCGCCGGGCGTGCGCGTGAGCGGACGCGCCTTCGGTCGCGACTGGCGCTATCCGATCACTTCGGGTTACCGGCCGGGAGAGTCCTGAGGAACCCCGGCGCAAACTACCAGAACGGCCACCAGTCGCGGCCGCCGCGGCGCTCGGGCCGCTCCCCAGGGTAGTTCAGCGCATAAACTTCACGGGAACGCTCGGCGAGGTCGGCGAGCCCCATGCCTTCGTAGGCCGCGACCATGATGTCGAGCGCATCGCGCACGGACGGCGCGCCGTCGTAGTTCTCGATGCAGTACCTCGCGCGAGCGATCGCCGCGACGTAGGCGGCGCGGCGCAGGTAATAATCGGCGACGTGCACCTCGTACTCCGCGAGACGGTTGCGCAGGAAGATCATGCGCTGGCGCGCGTCGTGCACGTACTCGCTGTCCGGATAACGCTCGACCAGTGTCTGGAACGCCTGGAACGAACCCCGCACGTCCTGCGGCGGCCGCTCGGTCAGGTCGGTGTTGAACCAGCGCTCGAGGAAGTTCGGTGAACGCTCGAAGTACACCAGGCCCTTGATGTACATGGCGTAGGCGACACGCGGGTGGGTCGGATTCTCGCGGATGAACTGGTCCGCGGCGTCAACCGCGGATTCCGTCTCGCGGCTCTTGTAATAGGAATAGATGATGTCCAGCTTGGCCTGCCGGGAATACTCGCTGAACGGGAAGCGGGCCTCGAGCGCCTCGTAATAGCGCACGGCCCCGCGATAGTCGCCGGCCATCATGGATTTGTGGC
>CAYZDW010000053.1:0-3959 GCA_964477175.1 uncultured Steroidobacteraceae bacterium
GCGCCGGCCGCCGATGTAATGCCCCAGATGCTCGAGTTTGCCGGTCATGGTCACTGTCCGCTGCCCGTCCCGGATCGAGATCGTCCGGATTGTCGCGCTATCCGGCGCCAGTGTCACATGCGCGATGCCCCATGCGAGTCCGTGGGGCCACGGCCGCCTCAGGCCGTGCCGCGAACGGCCGGCGGCGGGTAGAAACTCTCGCCGCGCCCGGCGCGTTCCCGCAGCCAGCGCGAGGGCTTGAAGCGTGGCCCGTGCCGCAGCGCCAGGCGCGTGCAGTCGGCGACGAAGGCCGCGATGCCGATCGTATCGATGTAGGACAGCGCGCCGCCGCTCCAGGCCGGGAATCCGATGCCGAGAATCGAGCCCAGGTCGCCGTCGGCGGGATCCGTCAGCACGCCCTCCTCGAGACAACGCGCGGTCTCGAGAGCCTGGATATGCAACAGCCGCTCGCGGACTTCCGCCACCGACGGCTGCGTCGCGGCGGGCGGCCAATGCTGTGCGAGCCCGGGCCACAGCAGCTTCGGCTGGCCTGCCGGGTAGTCATAGAAGCCGCCGCCCTGGCGCCGGCCGAGCCGCGAGAGTTCGACGACCATCCGCTGCAAGACTTCGTAGCTGACCGGGCGCCGGTACTTCGCGCCGAGGTCCTGTTCGGTCTGCCGGGTGATCTTCCACTGCAGTTCGAGCGTGACTTCGTCGGAGACGGCCAGCGGCCCGACGGGCATGCCGGCCTGTTTCGCCGCATTCTCGATCAGCGCGGGCAGGACGCCTTCGGCCAGCATCGCCTGGCCTTCGTTGACGAAGGTGCTGAACACGCGACTCGTGAAGAAGCCGCGGCTGTCATTCACGAGGATCGGCGTCTTGCGGAGCTGACCGACGTAGTCCTGGGCGCGGGCGATCGTCGTCGTGTCGGTCTTCCGGCCGACGATGATCTCGACCAACGGCATCTTCTCGACCGGCGAGAAAAAATGCAGGCCGATGAACCGCGCCGGCCGCTTCGAGGCCTTCGCGAGACCTGTGATCGGCAGCGTCGAAGTGTTGCTCGCGAACACGGTATCGGGGCCTAGCACGGCCTCGGCTCGCACGGTGACCTCCGCCTTGATTCCGCGGTCTTCGAACACCGCTTCGATGACTATGTCGCAGCCGGCGAGGTCCGCGTAATCGGCAGTCGGCCGGATGCGAGCGAGGGTTGCATCCATGCGTGCCAGGTCGATCCGGCCGCGCTCGAGGTCCCTGGCCAGCAGCTCGCGCGAATGCTCCTTGCCCTGGCGGGCGCGCTCGAGGGTCGTGTCCAGCAGCACGACCTCGATGCCGGCCTGCGCCGAGACATGCGCGATGCCTGCGCCCATCATGCCGGCGCCGAGGACACCGAGCTTCGCGACGCGGCTTTTCGGCACTCCGGCCGGGCGGCGCGCGAGATTGTCGGCGAGGCCCTTGTTGATGAACATCGTGCGCATCAGGTTGCGCGCGACGGGCCCGGCCAGCAGCTTGCCGAAATGCCTGGACTCGACGGCGAGTCCGGCATCGATCGGCAATTGCGTGCCCTCATAGACGGAGGACAGGATCGCGACCGGCGCCGGGTAGTTGCGCATCGTGGCCTTCGCGACCAGCGCATTGCCGACCATGAAGGTCTGCGCGACCGCGGGATTCTGCATGCCCGCGCCGCCGGGCAGCCGGTAGCCCTTGCGGTCCCAGGGCTGGATCGCCTCCGGATTGCCCGCAAGCCACGCGCGGGCGCGCGAGACGACCTCGGCTCGCGGGGCGAGTTCGTGCACCATGCCAAGCCTTAATGCCTCGGCAGGCCTGACGTGCTTTCCCTCGCCGATCAATGGCAGTGCGTTTGCGATGCCGATCAGGCGAGGCAGGCGCTGCGTGCCGCCTGCGCCGCACAACAGGCCGACCTTGACCTCTGGCAGGCCGACCACCGCCTTCGGGTCGTCGGCGAGTACACGGTGATGGCAGGCCAATGCCAGCTCGAAGCCGGCGCCGAGCGCAAGGCCGTTGATCGCCGCGGCCACGGGTTTCCCACCCGTCTCGAGGCGCCGCAGGATCCGGCTGAAGCCCTGGCTCCGCGCGGCTGCCTCGACGGCCGTGACGCCGCGGTCATAGGCCGTCACGAAGTCCTTGAGGTCCGCGCCGGCCATGAAATCGGCCTTGGCCGAGGTGATGACGACGCCCCGGATGGCTGCGTCGGTCACGATGCGTTCGACGGCCCGTTCGAGTTGCTCGATGAATTCCGGCGTCACGACATTGACCGGCCGGCCTGGGCAGTCGATCGTGAGGGTCGCGATGCCGTCGTCTCCGACCTCGATGCTGAGCGTACCGGCCATCAGACCCTCTCGATGATCGTGGCGGTACCCATGCCGGCGCCGATGCACAGCGTCACGAGCGCCGTGGACAGGCCGCGGCGCTCGAGTTCGTCGAGCACGGTGCCGAGCACGATGGCACCGGTCGCGCCGAGCGGATGGCCCATGGCGATTGCGCCGCCCGCGACGTTGACTTTCGCCGGGTCGATCTGCATGTCGCGCAGGTAGCGCAGCACGACGGCCGCAAACGCCTCGTTGATTTCCCAAAGGTCGATGTCGCCGGGCGCCATGCGCGCGCGCTTGAGCGCCTTGCGGCTGGCCGCCGCGGGACCGGTCAGCATGATCGTCGGCTCGCTGCCGATCGACGCAAATGCGCGAATCCTCGCGCGCGGCTTCAGGCCAAGCCGGCGGGTCATGCCTTTCGAGCCGACCAGTACCGCAGCGGCGCCGTCCACGATGCCGCTGGAATTGCCGGCCGTGTGCACGTGGCGGATCGTTTCGACCTGCGGGTAGCGCTGCAATGCGACGGCGTCGAAGCCGCCCTGTTCGCCGGGGACCAGGAAAGCCGGCTTGAGGCTCGCGAGATCCGCTGCGGTCGTCTGCGGGCGCATATATTCGTCGCGCTCCAGCAGGACCTGGCCCAGCAGATCGCGCACCGGCACGACCGAGCGCGCAAACCAGCCTGCCTGCCAGGCCTGCGCCGCGCGGCGCTGGCTTTCGAGCGCATAGGCATCGACCTGCTCGCGGCTGTAGCCGTCGATCGTCGCGATCAGGTCGGCGCTGATTCCCTGCGGCACGAAATACGACGGATAGGCGACGGCCGGATCGATCGGCCATGCGCCGCCGTCGGCGCCCATCGGCACGCGCGACATGGATTCGACGCCGCCGCCGATCACCAGATCCGATTGCCCCGACATGACCTGCGCCGCCGCGGTGTTGACGGCTTCGAGACCGGAGGCACAGAAGCGGTTCAACTGCTTGCCCGGCACGTTTTCGGCGAATCCCGCGTGCAGCACGGCCGCGCGTGCAATGTCGGCGCCCTGTTCGCCGATGGGCGTCACGCAACCGAGCACGACGTCGTCGAGCAGCGAAGTGTCGAGGCCCCCGCGGGTCGCGAGTGCGCCTAGCGCCTGCGCAGCCAGATTGACGGGCGTCACCGTGTGCAAGGCGCCGTCCGCGCGTCCGCGGCCGCGCGGCGTGCGTACATGATCGTAGATGAAGGCCTGGTTCGCCATGAGCGCATCTTACTGGCAGTGGCCGGGCAGATAAACGTCAGCGGTTCGGGTAAGCTTCGGCGCCGATGCCGCGGCCACGCAAGACCCGCAAACGAAAGCGACCCGCCGACCTCGATCACCGCAAAGCGTTCGAGCGCGTGCCCTTGTGGTTGCGCGCGATCGCGGCGCTGCCGCTACCGGTCTGGTACCGGATTGCCGATCTTTTCGCCTGGCTCGCGGAACACGTGATCCGCTACCGTCGCAAGGTCGTCGACATGCAGCTGCGGCGCTGCTTTCCGGACCAGGACCAGGAGTGGTTCAGGGAAATGCGGCACCTTTTCTACCGCAATTTCGCCGACGTGGCGGTCGAGATCATCAAGGCAGTCTCGATCAGCGAGGACGAGATCAGCAAGCGCGTGAGACTCGTCGCTGCGGGCCCGGC
>CAYZDW010000054.1:0-3363 GCA_964477175.1 uncultured Steroidobacteraceae bacterium
CCCATGATCCGCATCGCCTGGCGAAATGCCGCGCGCACGACGGGCTCACCGAGTCGCGCCACGAGGCGGCGCAGCACCGAGGCCGGGTCTCGCAACTCGTCTTCCGTCGGGCGCACCAGCCGGCCGGTCAGCATGAGTCCCCAGGTCGACGCGTTGACGAACAGCGACTCGGCCTCGCCGAGATACTCGGACCACTGGCCGGTCGAGATCTTGTCGGCGATGAGCCGGTCCGCGGTCCCGGCATCCGGAATTCGCAACAGTGCCTCGGCAAGGCACATCAGCACGACGCCTTCCTGGGACGCGAGATGGTACTGCTGCAGGAAAGCCTCGACGCCTCCGCGTCCAGACCTGCGCCGTCGCGCCGCCGCGACGAGCTGCATCGCGTCGCGACGGATCGCCTCACTCTCGGCCGCCGGCAGTCGGGCCAGTTCGAGGATCTCGCCGACCGCGGCCGACTCGTCGGCGAGATACAGGCGATTGATTGCGATACCGGGCGCGGAACCGAAATCCCGCTCGCCGGCCCGCAGGAATGCCGTCGTCGCGACACTTTTCATGATGGGATTCTATCCACCCGCGGTCCGGTCGGCTCTGCGGGCTGCAAGATAATCGCCGAGTATCCGTCCATGATCGAATGCGAGTGTCGGCGCCTCGCCCGGATCGGCGACAAGGACGCTCGCTGCATCGTCGCCGGCGGCCGGTTGCCCGCTCGCGGTCGCGATGTAGACGAGGCTGACGGTGTGCCCGCGCGGATCGCGTGCCGGATCGGAGTAGACGCCCAGGAGTCCCGCGAGCTTCACGTCGAGCCCGGTTTCCTCGCGTGCCTCGCGCCGCGCCGCCTGTTCGACCGTCTCGCCGATGTCGACGAAGCCGCCCGGCAACGAGTGGCCGGCCGGCGGGAAGCGGCGCTCGATGAGCACGATCGGCCTGCCGGGCCGGTCTACCAGTTCGATGATGATGTCGACTGCAAGGTCCGGGGTCCTGGGCCGCGGCATCAGGCGCGGTCCCCGGCGGATCCGGACGGGCCGGCTGCGCTCGCCCGCAACTGGTCGGCGGTCGTCGCGCCGAGATAGGCGCGTATCAGGCGGCGCCCGAGGTACAGCAGCGGGATCAGCGCGACGGCCATCAACATCTTGTAGCAGTAGTTGACCGAGCCGACCGCGAGGAAGAGTCCCATCGGCCATTGCTGGGGTCCCAGCACGAACGCGATGTACAGCACGACGAAGCTGTCGACGAGCTGCGATACCGCCGTCGAGCCGGTCGCGCGCAGCCAGACGTAGCGCTCGCCGGTCAGCCGCCGGATCCGGTGGAACACGGTGACATCGATCAGCTGGCCGATCAGGAAAGCAGTGATCGATCCGCCGATGGTCCACAGGCCCTGGCCGAAAATGCTGCCGAAGGCCGCCTGCATGTCCGGCACGCCGCGCTCGCTGCCTACCGTCACCCACCAGGCGGCCGGGGTCAGTTCAATCGCAAGATAGGCGAACAGGAATGCGTATGCGATGGAGCCGACCGCCAGCCACGAGATGAGCCGCACGCCACGCACGCCGAAATGCTCGTTGATGATGTCCGTCATGATGAACACGATCGGCCAGAGCATCACGCCGGCGGTGAAGGACAGCGATCCGGTCTGCCCGAACAGCCGCCAGTCGAATGGCGGCAGGCCCAGCGTGTCCTCGAGCGCGAAAATCTTGACGCCGACGAACTCGGCGATCAGCGCGTTGGTGACGAACAAACCCGACAGGATGATGAACAGCCGCGCGGGTTTCGACGAGACCATGACCAACCGCGCGTCCGGTGACCGGGCGGCCATGCTTCAGCCCCGACCCTGCAAGCGGCGAATCGCACGGCGGTCGCGCTTGTCCGGACGGCCCTGTGCTGCAGAGCGCAACAGGCGCTCGACCTGCCGGCGTTCACGCCCCACGGCGCGCCGCAGGATGCTGTCGGGTGTTTCCTCGTAGCAGATGCGCGCCTCGCCGGCCGGTCCGCGCCGCGACGGCAGGGCCCGGACGATCACGGTCCAGACGTCCATGCCGAGCGTGATGTCCAGCCGGTCGCCGACCAGGACGTTGCGGGAGGGCTTGGCGCGCTCGCCATTGACGTGAACCTTGCCGCCGCCGACCGCGGCGACAGCCAGCGAGCGGCTGCGATGGAAACGCGCGCACCAGAGCCAGCGATCGATCCGATGCCTGCTGTCCGCCGCATCCGCCACCCGAATGTCCCTGGTCACCCGCCCTCCCCGGCCTGCGGATTATAAGGGGCGGCGCATGCCCGGCCGCTATAATCCGCGCCTGACTCTGCGTGGCGGAGAATCATGGATCAGGCATTGCTGCGGCGACTCGAGTCGCAGACCAGCGAGCTCGAGCGCAACGGGCTCTTCAAGCGCGAGCGCGTCATCGACTCGGGCCAGGGCCCCGTCGTGCGCCTCGAGGACGGACGCGAGGTCGTCAACCTGTGCGCCAACAACTACCTCGGCCTCGCCAATCACCCGGAGTTGCGCCGCGCCGCGCACGAGGCGCTCGACCGCTATGGCTACGGCATGGCCTCGGTCCGGTTCATCTGCGGGACGCAGACCGTGCACCGACGGCTCGAGCAGCGACTGTCGGCCTTTCTCGGCACCGATGAAACGATCCTGTACTCCTCCTGCTTCGACGCGAACGGCGGACTGTTCGAGACGCTGACCGACGAGAACGATGCGATCATTTCCGACGCGCTGAATCACGCCAGCATCATCGACGGCATCCGGTTGTCGAAGGCGAAGAGATTGCGCTATGACAACAGCGATCTCGGCCAGCTCGAGGACCGCCTCAAAGAAGCGCGCGACGCGCGTACGCGCCTGGTCGTGACCGACGGCGTGTTTTCGATGGACGGAACGATCGCGAGCTTGCGCGAAATCTGCGACCTTGCGGACCGGTATGCGGCGACGGTCGTGGTGGACGATTCGCACGCGACGGGTTTCATGGGGCCGACAGGCCGCGGCACGCATGAACATTGCAGTGTCATGGGGCGTGTCGACATCCTGACCGGGACACTCGGCAAGGCGCTCGGCGGTGCAAGCGGCGGATTCGTGTCCGGGCGCGCCGCGGTGATCCGGTGGTTGCGGCAGCGATCGCGGCCCTACCTGTTTTCGAACACGATTGCGCCGCTCGTCGCGGCGACCACGCTCTGCGTCCTCGACATGCTCGAGACGACGCCCGGCCTGCGCCAGCGGCTGTGGGACAACGCGGCCTGGTTCCGTGAACGGCTGACTTCGCTGGGCTTCCAGATCGTGCGTGGCGAGCATCCGATCATCCCGGTCATGCTGGGCGACGCCACGCTCGCGGGTCGAATGGCGGACCGGCTGCTGGAGCTCGGTGTCTATGCGAT
>CAYZDW010000055.1:0-6141 GCA_964477175.1 uncultured Steroidobacteraceae bacterium
GGGATCGTTGCGCGCGTGATGTTGGTGACGGAGAGGTCCGATAGCGCTTCCGCATCCAACTGGAACCTGCGGAAGTTGGTCGAGAACAGCAGCAAGCCACCCGGCGCGAGGCGCGTGAGCGTCGAGCGGATCAGTACTACATGGTCGCGCTGCACGTCGAACTCGCGCTGCATGCGCTTCGAGTTCGAGAAAGTCGGCGGATCCAGGAAGATCAGGTCGAAACGCTCGCCGTCGTCCCGATCCAGCCAGTGCAGGCAGTCGGCCTGCACGTAGCGGTGGCCCTCGCCGCGATAGCCGTTGATCTCCATGTTGCTGCGCGCCCAGTCAAGATACGTGCGCGACATGTCGACACTCGTCGTCGCGCGCGCTCCGCCGGTTGCCGCGTGCACGGTCGCCGCTCCCGTGTAGCAGAACAGATTGAGGAAGCGCCGGTCCTTCGCTGCGCGGCGGATCCGCGCGCGCGTGCGACGATGATCGAGGAAGAGCCCGGTGTCGAGGTAGTCGGTGAAGTTCACGAGGAATTTCAGACCGTCCTCGTCCACGACCACGCGCTCGGCGCGATCGTCGAGCTGCTCGTACTGCTTGCGGCCCTTCTGCGGCCGTCGTGTGCGCCAGTAGATCGCATCCGAAGGTAGCCCGGTCGCCTCGGGCAGCACGGACAGCGCCTCTTCGCGGCGCGCGCGGGCGCGCGCCTTGTCCACCGTGGCCGGCGGCGCGTATTCCTGCACATAAAGCCAGCGGCCGGCCGAGCCCTGCGGATCGGATTGGTAGAGGTCGATCGCGAACGCATATTCGGGCATGTCTGCGTCATACAGGCGGTAGCACGAGATCGCCTCGCCGCGCGCCCAGCCCGAGAGTTTCGCGATGTTCTTGGCGAGCCGGTTCGCGAACATCTGGGCGCCGGGCCGCGCGCGCGCGGCCTCGGCGTCGATCGGCGGCGGCCGGCCCGGTTCGTGCGGCCGGTCAAACTCGGCCGGCTCGACTCTGATTCGCAACAGCCGGCACTCGATCGGGCCATTCATCATCCGGTGGGTGCGCCGCGCATTGATGCCGAGTTCGCGCCCCAGGGCCGGATTGCCGGTCAGGACCGCCGCGTCCCAACCCAGGTAGCCTTCGCGCAGGCGCGCGCCGAGCAACGCATACAGCTCGCGCAATGCGTCGGTTTCGCCGATGCGTTCGCCATAGGGCGGGTTGACCGCGACGAGGCCGGCCCGCGCCGGTGCCGCCGGCCATTGCGCCAGCTCGCAGCGCGCGAATGACACATGGTCTCCGAGCCCGGCGCGGGCGGCATTCGCGAGGGCGTCACTCAGCACGATGGGATCGCGGTCGTAGCCCTGGATTCGCCCGGGGCCAAGCCGATCTGGCGCGCGGCGCGATTCGGCCTCGGACCGCAACTCGCGCCACAACGCCGGATGGTGCTGCCGCCAGCGATCGAAACCGAAGCGCGGGCGCGTGAGACCCGGCGCGATGCCGGCCGCGATCAGCGCAGCCTCGATCGGCAATGTGCCCGAGCCGCACAGCGGATCGACGAAGTATCCGCCCGCCTCGGCGTTCGCCGGCCAGCCGGCGCGCAGCAATATCGCGGCCGCGAGATGCTCCTTGAGCGGCGCGGCGCCCTGCCCGCCGCGGTAGCCACGGCGATGCAGGCTGTCCCCGGAGAGGTCGATCGCGACGACGACCGTGGCGCGCACGGCGTGCACGTTGATGCGGAGCGCGGGCGCCACACGATCCACCGACGGCCGCTGCCCGGTCTTGTCGCGGAACTGGTCGACGATGGCGTCCTTGACCCGCTGCGCGCCGAATTGCGTGTGATCGATGCCGGGGACACTACCCGAGAAATCAACCGCCAGCGTGTCCGCGGCGCCCAGATGTTCCGACCAGTCGACGCTGCGGACGCCTTCGTACAACTCATTCGTGTTCGCGACCGGGAATTCCGCGATCCGCCACAGCACGCGCTGGCCGACGCGCGACCACAGGCAGGCACGGTAGGCATCCGCGAGCGTCGCGGCAAACGCGGCGCCACCATGGACTTCGCGCAAGTCCTCGATGCCGAGCGCCGCCAGTTCTGCCGCCAAAAGGTCCGCCGTGCCGGTCGCGGCCGTCACGAATACCGGATTCGTGTTCATGGCGGATCGAGTTCGACGAGCTGCAGACCCGGTGCGGGCCGCTCGAACGTCCGCAGCAGGATACGATAGACGTCCTGGTCGAACCGCTCCGGGCGGCGTTCGAACTCTGCGAGTTCAGCGCCGCCGTGGAAGCTGCCCTGGTAGCACCAGCGGTCGAAAACATGAGTCTCTTCGATTCCGCGCCAGTCACATTCGCGAATACCGATGCGTCCCGCGAATGGCCAATCGCGGCGCTTCAGGCGCGACAGCGCCAGGCGCGCGCGGATCGCATGCAAAGGCGCGGGTTCCTGCCCGATGCAGGCGCCGCGGCAGCGTCCAAGCTGGTAGGCGACGCAGGAGCCGCCGCCCAGCTCCAGCCCGAGCCATTTTGCGCAGAGCTGCTGGTCGCGCACGATGCCCGTGAGCGCGCGCTCGGCTTCGACGCGGCTGCGAAACAGGCCGTAGGTATCGGTCGAGCCTGCATCCGTATCCAGTTCCACAATGGCCACGCGGGGCCGATCCACTTCCTCGCTGAGTCGCATGGCCCAGAATGTCGCGCTCGCGCGCAGTCGGCGGTTCAAGAGCGGGCGGCGTTCCTTGACGAGGCGCGCCTCGGTGATCAGGGCACCGAACTCCCCGGCGGTCTCGATCCACTCGATGCGCCGGACCAGGCGCGAGAGTTCCATTTCCCGGCGCGATCGCCGGTCGGCGGCGAAATGCGCGAGCACGCGCGATTGGATATTCTTCGCCTTGCCGACGTACAGGAGGGCATCGTCTTCACCGTAGAAAAGGTATGCGCCTGGGCACTCCGGCAACTCGTCCACGAGGCCCGCATCGAGCTGCGGCGGCAGGCGTGGTGCCCGCAGGAGCCTGGCCACGATCACATCGAGCTCGCTCGCCGGCCAGCGCTCGCTTGCGATGCGCAGGAATTCCGCGAGCACCTGCGCATCGCCGAGCGCGCGGTGCCGTGCGCTGCACCCGATGCCATAACGCTCCATCACGGCATCGAGATTGTGGCCGCGCTCCCCCGGTGTCAGCGCGCGCGAGAGGCGCACGGTGCAAAGCACGGGTGCGCGAAAGCCCCGGCCGAGACGGCGGAATTCGCCGCGCAGGAAACCATAGTCGAAGCGCGCACTGTGGGCGACGAACAGCCGACCCTCGAGCCGTGGGAGCAGTTCGTCGCAGATCGCGGCGAACGGCGGCGCATCGGCGATCATGTCCTCGGTGATGCCTGTGAACTGCTGGATCGCGTACGGGATGCGCACGCCCGGGTTGATGAGCGTCGAGTACTCCTCGACGACGCGGCCGCCGGAGAGCAACACGATGCCGGCCTCGATGACCCGGTCGCGCAAGGCATTGCCGCCCGTCGTCTCGAGGTCGACGCAGGCGACCTCGCCCGCGAGCGGCGCGTCAATCGGCTGCACCGTCCAGCGTCAGCAGCGGGTGGTAGAGGTCGGGGCGCCGGTCGCGGAACACACCCCAGGCGTGGCGATAACGGCGGACCGCGTCGAGATCGAAGCTCGCGGTCAGGATCTGCTCGCTGTGGTCATCGGCCTGCGCGACGACCTCCCCGGTGTGGTCCGCGATGAAAGAATGGCCGTAAAAAGTCATCTCGACCTTCTCGCCGCGTTCCTTGCCGATGCGGTTCGAGGCGACGAGTGGCATCACGTTGGCCGCCGCATGGCCCTGCATCGTGCGCTGCCAGTGCCAGCGCGAATCGATCGAGGGATCGTGAGGCTCGGAGCCGATCGCGGTCGGATAAAACAGGATTTCGGCGCCCATGAGCGCCATCGCTCGCGCGGCCTCGGGGAACCACTGGTCCCAGCAGACCGCGACACCCAGCGCGCCAAAGCGCGTGGGCCAGACCTTGAAGCCGGTGTCGCCGGGCGAAAAGTAGAACTTCTCGTGATAACCGGGGCCTTCCGGGATGTGCGACTTGCGGTAGATCCCAAGCAGGCTGCCGTCGGCGTCGACCATCGCGAGCGTATTGAAGTAGGCGTTCTGCGCGCGCTCGAACACCGAGACCGGCAACACGACCTGAAGCTCCGCCGCGACCTTCGAGAGCCGCGCGATTGCCGGATTCTCGGCGATCGGTCGCGCGAACTCGAAATGCTTCGCCAGGTGGTCCTTGCAGAAGTACGGCGACTCGAACAGTTCCTGGATCAGGATCACGTTCGCGCCGCGGCCGGCGGCTTCGCGAATCAGCCGCTCGGCGTTTGCGATGTTGGCCTCGCGGTCCCAGCCGCAGGCCATCTGCGTGGCCGCGACCGTGACCTTCATGACAGGTCGATCCAGGTCGTCTTGAGTTCGGTGTACTTGTGCATCGCGTGCAGCGACTTGTCGCGGCCATTGCCGGACTGCTTGAAGCCGCCGAACGGCACCGTCATGTCGTCGGCGTCGTAGCAGTTCACGAACACCGTACCGGCGCGGAGCGATTTGGCGACCCGGAGCGCGGTCGTGATGTCGCGGGACCAGACTGCCGCGGCCAGGCCGTACATGACGTCATTCGCGATTTTCACGGCCTCGCTCAGGTTCTTGAAGGTGAGCGCCGCCAGCACGGGTCCGAAGATCTCCTCGCGCGCGATCCGCATGTCCATCGTGACGCCTTCAAACACGGTCGGCTCCACGAAGAAGCCACCGGACTCCTCACGCACGCGCCGGCCGCCGGATCGCAGTGTCGCACCGCCCTTGCGGCCGGATTCGATATAGCCGAGCACCGTGTTCATCTGGGCCTGGTCCACGATCGCGCCGAGCTTGGTCGCCGGATCCAGCGGGTCGCCCGGCGCCATTGCCTGCCCGATCTCGACGATCTTCTCGTGCATCGCGTCGCGGATCGATTCGTGCACGACCAGACGTGAGGCGGCCGAGCACATCTCGCCCTGGTTGAAGAAGATGCCGTAGGCCGCGGCCTTCGCGGCACGATCGAGATCGGCGACGTCCGCCATCACGATGTTGGGCGACTTGCCGCCGCATTCGAGCCAGACGCGCTTCATGTTGGAGCGGCCGGCGTATTCGAGCATGCGGCGGCCGATGCGCGTCGAGCCCGTGAAAGCGACGCAGTCCACGTCCATGTGCAGCGCCAGCGCCTCGCCGGCCGTGTGGCCGAAGCCCGGTACCACATTGAATACGCCTTCCGGCAGCCCGGCCTCGACCGCGATCTCGGCGATGCGCAGCGCCGTAAGCGGCGACTTCTCGGAAGGCTTCAGTATGACCGAGTTGCCGGTCGCGAGCGCCGGGCCGATTTTCCAACAGGCCATGAGCAGCGGGAAGTTCCAGGGCACGATCGCAGCCACGACGCCGACCGGCTCGCGCGTGATGAGCGCGAGCGTATCGTGCGGAGTCGGCGCGATCTCGTCGTAGACCTTGTCGATCGCCTCGGCGTACCAGGCGATGCAGCGCGCGGCGCCCGGGATGTCGATCTTGAGCGAGTCCGTGATCGGCTTGCCCATGTCGAGCGTCTCGGTCAGCGCCAGTTCCTCGCGGTGCTTGCGGATCAGCTCCGAGAAGCGCAGCAGCACCTTCTTGCGCGAGGCAGGCGCCATGCGCGACCAGTGCCCGTCTTCGAAGGCGCGGCGCGCGCTCGCGACCGCCGTCTCCACGTCCCGCGAGCCGCAGGCCGCAACCTGCGCGATCGACTTGCCGGTCGCCGGATTGATGCAGACAAAGGTCTCGCCGGAGGCGGCCGGCCGGTACTGGCCGTCGATGAACGCCTCGGTGCGGAACTGCAGCGTCGAGGACTGCTCGCGCCAGTTGGTCGATTTCGATTCGCGTTTCAAGGCTTGCCCGCTCCGTGTCACAGTGTCGGTGGAGCCGCGGCGCTCATGATCTCACAGCGCTCGCGCCCGCGATTGCGGAATCGGTGCGGCACCGCGCTCGAGAAATAGAACCCGTCGCCGGGACCCAGCACTTGGGTCTGCCCGCCGACGGTCAGCTCGATCCGGCCATTGACCACGACACCGCCCTCCTCGCCCGCGTGACTCAGCATCTCCGAACCGGTGTCCGCGCCCGGCGCATAAACCTCGCGCAGGATCGCTAT
>CAYZDW010000056.1:0-2845 GCA_964477175.1 uncultured Steroidobacteraceae bacterium
CGCGATGCGGCCTTCGTGCGCGACGTCGAGACAAAGCTCGCTGCGCACGCGGGAGAAGCCGCGCCGCGGCCGCCCATGTTCCTGCCATTCCGGCTGCGCGGCATGACGCTCGATAACCGCGTGGTCGTTTCGCCCATGGCGCAGTACCAGGCGAAGGACGGCATTCCCGGCGACTGGCATCTGGTTCATCTCGGCGCGCGCGCGACGGGCGGCGCCGGTCTCGTGTTCACGGAAATGACCTGCGTATCGCCCGAGGCGCGCATCTCGCCCGGCTGCACGGGGCTCTGGAACGAAACGCAACGCGATGCCTGGCGGCGCATAGTGAACTTCGTGCACGAGGCGAGCCCCGCAAAGATCTGCCTGCAACTCGGGCATTCGGGGCGCAAGGGTTCGACCCAGCTCGGCTGGGAAGAATCGGACCACCCGCTGCTCTCCGGCAATTGGGAAACGATCGCGCCCTCGGCGCTGCCTTATTACGAGGGCATCAGCGCGCTGCCGCGCGCGATGACGCGCGCCTACATGGACGCCGTGCTCGCGGATTTCCTGCGCGCAACGCGCCTGGGCGCCGAGGCCGGCTTCGACATGCTGGAACTCCACATGGCGCATGGCTATCTGCTCGGGAGCTTCCTGTCACCGCTCACCAACCAGCGCGAGGACCAGTTCGGAGGGTCGCTTGCCAATCGCCTGCGCTACCCGCTGGAACTCCTCGCCGCCGTGCGCAAAGCCTGGCCGGCCGACAGGCCGCTCTCGGTGCGGCTCTCGGCGAGCGACTGGGCCGACGGTGGCCTGCGCGAAGAGGAGCTGCTCGACATCGCGCGTGCGATGAAAGCCGCCGGCGCCGACATCCTCGATCTCTCGAGCGGGCAGACCGTGCCCTGGCAGAAGCCGGTGTATGGGCGTATGTGGCAGACGCCCTTCTCGGATCAGGTCCGCAATCTCGTCGGCATCCCGACCATCGCGGTCGGCAACATCTACGAGCCGGATCACGTGAACTCGATCATCGCCTCGGGCCGCGCGGACCTTTGTGCGCTCGCGCGTCCGCATCTGGCCGATGCGTCGTGGACGCTCCACGCCGCGGCCGCACAGGGCTATCGCGAACAATGGTGGCCGAAGGCCTATGAGACGGCCAGGCGCCAGCTCGAGCGCAATATCGAACGCGCCGCGCAGATGGCCGGGCCGGTCTGAGGGTATGACCATGACGCAAGAATTGACGGGGCGACATGCATTGGTGACCGGTGGCGGCCGTGGCATCGGCGCGGCGATCGCGCGTGAACTCGCAGCACAGGGCGCGCAGGTGACGCTGCTCGGTCGTAACGGCGCGCAGCTCGCCGAAACCGCGGCTACGCTCCCCGGCAAAGCGGGCACAGTGACGGCGGATGTCACGGACGCCGCGCAGGTCGAGCAAGCCTTCGCAGAAGCGCGGAAAAGAGCCGGCGAGATCCATATCCTCATCAACAATGCGGGCCACCCGGCGAGCCGCGCCATGGTCAAGAGCGACGAAGCCTTTTGGCAGCAGATGCTCGCCGTCAACCTGACGGGCAGTTACCACTGCGCGCGCGCGGCGCTGCCGGCCATGCTCTCGGCCAACTGGGGCCGCATCGTCAACATCTCGAGCACGGCGGGGCTCCGCGGCTACGCATACTGCACCGCCTACTGCGCGGCCAAGCACGGCGTCGTGGGCATGACGCGCGCACTCGCATTGGAACTCGCAAAGACCGGTGTCACGGTGAATGCCGTCTGCCCGGGCTACACCGACACGGGCATCGTGCGCGATGCCATCGCGAATATCAGCGCCAAGACCGGCCGCAGCGAGGCCGAGGCCCGAGAGACGCTCGTATCATTCAACCCGCAGCAGCGGCTGGTGCGGCCCGAGGAGGTCGCGAACGCGGTCGCCTGGCTCTGCCTCCCCGGCAGCGAGAGCATCACGGGCCAGAGCATCGCCATCGCGGGCGGAGAGGTGACCTGATGCCGCGCACGGCGACGGATGCCGAAACACGCATCGTGAGCGACGACCACGCCGCGATCCGCTTGTGGCTGCGCATGCTCGCCACCAACCGGCTGATCGAGACGCGCATGCGGCGCCTGCTGCAGGAGCGCTACGCGACCACGCTGCCGCGCTTCGACCTCATGGCGCAGCTCGAGCGCGTGCCGGGCGGACTCAAGATGGGCGAGCTGTCGAAGCGCATGATGGTCACCGGCGGCAACGTGACCGGCATCACCGATATGCTGGAGCGCGAGGGCCTGGTCGAGCGCGTGGACGATCCCGCCGACCGGCGCGCCTGGCGCGTGAAGCTCACGCCGGCGGGCCGCCGCGCTTTTACGGCGATGGCCCGCGAACACGAGCGCTGGATCGTCGAGGCCTTCTCGGCTCTGAGCGCGCGCGAGATGTCGGTCATGGCAGGCTTCCTGGCCCGCCTGAAGACGGATGTCCGGTCACTGGAGGGGCGAGACGCATGAGCATCGAATCGGCAAAGCATTTCCTGTGGCGGGCGGAGGGCCGCATCGGTCGGGTGACATTGAATCGCCCCGAGCGCAAGAATCCGCTGACCTTCGAGTCCTATGCGGAACTCCGCGACCTGTTCCGCGCGCTTACGTCGGATAGCGCGGTACGCGCCGTGGTCATCGATGGCGCGGGCGGCAACTTCTGCTCCGGCGGCGACGTGCACGAGATCATCGGTCCGCTGACGAAGATGGACAAGCCCGGACTCCTTGACTTCACGCGCATGACCGGCGACCTGGTGCGCGCGATGCGCGCCTGCCCGCAGCCCATCATCGCGGCCATCGACGGCACTTGCGCCGGGGCCGGCGCCATGATCGCGCTTGCCTCGGATTTCCGTTTCGCGAC
>CAYZDW010000057.1:0-11659 GCA_964477175.1 uncultured Steroidobacteraceae bacterium
GGATCGACCGGGGCGGCGTCGAGCTTCTACCTGCCGCTGCCGCGCGTCGTGCGCGCGCTCGCGCTTTTGCAGGCCGGTCAGCCGGTCAGCCGGGGCACCCTGCAGACGGTGTTCCGCTACACGCCCTACGACGAGTTGCGCCGCCTCGGCCTGCCCGCCGCCATCGAGGCCGCCGCGCGCGCAGCCGCGCCGGCGCGCACGGGTATGCTGGTCGTGACCGAAGTGCAACCGGGGGCTGCGGCCTACGGCCAGCTCGCCGTGGGCGACATCCTGGTGGCCGTCAACGGTAGGTCGATCGCCGATTTCGACGCGCTGGGAGCGCTGCTCGACGACACCGTCGGCGGGCAGCTGGAACTTGCCGTCGTGCGCGGCGGTGATTCGCGGACATTCCGGCTGCCGGTGCAGGACCTGCACGCGATCACGCCCGACGAGTATCTCGAGATCGGCGACGGCGTGTTGCACACGCTGTCCTGGCAGATGGCGCGGCACATGAACGTGCCGGTCGCGGGTGTCTATGTCGCGAACCCCGGCTACATGTTCAGCTCCGCGGGCATCCCGCGCGGCGCGGTGCTGACCGAGCTCGACGGCCGGCCGCTCGCGAGCCTCGCCGATGCGCTGGCCGTATTCACTTCCCTGGGCCACGGCCAGCGCGTGACGGTGCGCCACTTCACGATGGAGGAGACGCGCGCGTCGCAGCTCAAGTCGCTGCGCATTGACCGCGGCTGGTTCCCGGCGCGCCACTGCGTGCGCGACGACTCGATCGGGCTGTGGCCCTGCGAGACGGTACAGGCCGGGCCGGACGCGCCGCCGCCTGCGCCTGGCACCACGCAGTTCGCACGCACCGGCGACCGTCTGGTCGACGCGCTGGCGCCATCGCTGGTGCTGATCGAGTTCAGCATGCCTTATTCCGTGTCCGGCGTGACCGAGCGCAATTACCACGGCACCGGGATCGTCCTCGATGCCGAACGCGGCCTGGTCGCCGTGGACCGCAACACGGTGCCGGTCGCGATCGGAGACGTGCGATTGACCTTTGCGGGCACGATCGAGGTGGACGGCCGGGTCGAATACGTGCATCCCCTGCACAACCTGGCAGTCGTGCGTTACGACCCGAAACAGCTGGGCGACACGCCGGTGCGTGCGGTGCGCTTCGCGAACCGGCTGCCGGCGACCGGCGAGACAGTGCATGTCGTCGGGCTGCATCCCGACAACCGGGTCGTCTCGCAACAGGCGACCGTCGCATCGATCGGGCCGGCCGTATTCCCGCTGTCGCGGACACTGCAGTTCCGCGATGCCAACCTGGAAGTCATCAGCCTGGTCAACGGGCCAGCGGATTTCGACGGCCTGATCGCCGACCGCCGCGGCGAGGTGGTGGCGCTGTGGTCGAGCTTCGCCTACGAGAACAGCCGCCAGCTCGAGCAGCAGAACATGGGTATCCCGGCCGGCATGGTGCAATCGATGCTGGAACATGCGCGCGACAACCGGCCGCTCTACTCCGCGGAAGCGGAGTTCGGCCTGCTGTCGCTCGCGGAGGCGCGCCGGCTCGGGCTCAGTGAGCAGTGGATCCAGCGCCTGACGGTGCACGATCCGCAGCGCCGTCAGGTGCTGACGGTCGAACGTCTGGTCGCCGGTTCGCCCGCCGCGCTGCGCCTCGAACCAGGTGACCTGCTGCTCGCCGTCGACGGGCAGGTCGTCAACAGCTTCGGCGATGTGCGCACCGCCGTGCACGCGCCGCAGGTCGAGCTGACCTTGTGGCGTGCGGGCGCCGAACTTGCCGTTGCGCTCGATACCGTCGCACTGTCGGGACGCGACATCGACCGCGTGCTGGTCTGGGCCGGCGCGACGCTGCAGGAGCCGCACCGGGCGATGGCCGCACAACGCGGCATCCGGCCGGACGGCGTCTTCATCGCGTTTTTCATGTACGGTTCGCCCGCGTCGCGTTACAAGCTATGGGCCGGCCGGCGCATCACCGAAGTCGATGGCATCCCGGTGCCGGATCTGGACGCATTCATCCGCGCGGTTTCGGGGCGACCGGACCGTTCGTCGCTGCGCCTGAAGACGGTCAGCTGGAACGACGCCGTGGAAATCATCACGCTGCGCCTGGACCGGCATTACTGGCCGGCCTACGAGTTGCATCGCAGCGCGACGGGCTGGCAGAGCAAGCCGCTGGAGTGAGCGCAGCGCCTGCAGCGGCGCTTATCATCAGCTCATGCTGCCCGACCCCGCCCGGATCGAAGAGGCCGTAGCGCTGTTGAAAGCCGGCGAACTCGTCGCATTCCCGACCGAGACCGTCTACGGGCTCGGCGCGGATGCGCGAAACCCCGCGGCCGTCGCGAAGATCTTTGCGGCCAAGGGCCGCCCGGTCAGCCATCCGCTGATCGTCCATGTCAGCGGGCTCGCGGCTGCGCGGGCGTGGATCGCCGACCTGCCCGATGCGGCCGGACGCCTGGCCGAGGCATTCTGGCCCGGACCTTTGACCCTGGTATTGCCGAAGGCCGCCAGCGTCGCGCCGATCGTCACGGGCGGCCAGGCGTCGGTCGCGGTGCGTGCCCCGGCTCATCCCGTCGCGCGCGCGCTGCTCGCCGCCTTCGGAGGCGGCATCGCCGCCCCCTCGGCGAATCGATATGGCCGCATCAGCCCGACCCGGGCGGCCGACGTGTACGAAGAACTCGGCGATCGCGTCGCACTGGTGCTCGATGGCGGGGATTGCGAGGTCGGGCTCGAATCGACGATCGTCGCCTGCCTCGACGGGCGCGTGACGCTCCTGCGTCCCGGCGCCGTCTCGCGGTCCCAGCTCAGGGACATCGTGGGCGCAGTCGCTGATGCGGATGCGGCTTCGCCGCGCGCGCCCGGACGCGATCGCTCGCATTACGCGCCACGCACTTTGCTTGTGATCGTCGAGGCCGGGCGGCTGCGGGACGAGGTGGAACGGGCGCTTGCGGCGGGCGGGCGGTTGGCGGTGCTCGCACGCTCTGACGCGCCGGTCGCGTCGGATCGGCTGGTGTGGTGTCGCCTGGGGGGCCGGCCGGCCGAGTACGGTCGCGCGCTTTACGCGGCGCTGCGCGAACTCGATCGCGCGGGCGCGGCGCGAATCCTCGTGGAAGGCGTGCCCGCCGACGAGCCCTGGGCGGCGATCGCCGACCGGCTCGCGCGCGCCGCAGCGCGCGACGCATCGTTGGCTGGGTACGACCCGGTGACCGACGCGACCTAGGGATCCCTGGTCAGCGGACCCGGACGTTCTCGGTCAGGATCGTATTGATGTCGGCGATGCCCTTGTCGTCGAGCGTACCTGCGGCGAGCCGCAACCGCAGAACGTTCAGCAGGTAGTCATAGCGGCTCCGCGCATAGTTGGTTTGCGCCTCGAACAGCCTGCGGCGGGCCTCGAGCACGTCGACTGAGGTGCGCGTGCCAACCTCGTAGCCCGCCTCGGTGGCCTGCAGCGCGGTCTTCGCCGATTCGACCGCCTGGCGCAGGGACTGCACGCGTGCCACTTCCGAGTTGACGCCAAGATAAGCATCGCGGGTCTCGCGCTCGGTCTGGCGTGCGGTGCGCTCGAGGCGCTCCCGCGCGGCGCGGTGCAGGTACTCGGCCTGGCGCACTCGCGAGGCGGTCGCACCGCCGGAGTAGAGCGGCACGGTCAGCTGCAGGTTGACCGTCGTGTCCTTCGAATCCGAGTTGTTCGGGCCGGTGAAGCCGCCCGAGGAGAAATCGGATTCGAAGTCAAAACTGGAGCGCGACACGACGAGGTCGAGGCTCGGGTAGTGTCCGCCTTGCTCCGAGCTGACGTTCCGCCGCGTGATGTCGGCGGCGAGGCGGCTCGAGATCAGGCGCGCATTCTGGTTCATCGCGAGCTGCACCCAGTCCTCGGCATTCGCGGGATTGGGGCCCGCCAGCGGCATGTCCGGGCCGGGCTTCGAGAGCTCGTCGAAAGTCGTGCCGGTCAGTTCGCGCAGCCGCTCCTGCGTCGTCGCGAGATTGCGCTTGGCCTGAATCAGTGCAGCGCTCGCCGAGTCGAACGCGGCCTTGGCCTCCTGGACGTCGGTCACCGCGATCAGGCCGACCTCGAATCGCTTCTCCGACTGCTCGAGCTGGCGCGCGATCGCGTCATGGGCCGCTTGCGCCGCTTCGAGCGTGTCCTGCGCGGCCAGCACGTTGAAGTAGGCCTCCGACGTGCGCAGGATCAGGTCCTGCTCCGCGGCATGGTAGTCCGCTTCGGCCTGCGCCACCTGCGCATCGGCGCGCCGCAGCGCCACCCAGTTCTGCCAGCGAAACACGTTCTGCCGCAATGTCACGT
The DNA here is from genome assembly GCA_964477175.1 of uncultured Steroidobacteraceae bacterium. Classification (GTDB taxonomy): domain Bacteria; phylum Pseudomonadota; class Gammaproteobacteria; order Steroidobacterales; family Steroidobacteraceae; genus SCUD01. The sequence continues at coordinate 4,292 of CAYZDW010000057.1, forward strand.
CCCAGCTTGTACGTTGGCCTTGGCTCTCGCCGTCGATCGTGACGATCGAGAAGGTCGGCGTGGACTGGAAGAACGTGCGCGATCCGTCCGATTCGCTGTCGTCGTAGCCTGCGCCCGCGGTCAGCTGCGGCAGTAGCGCCGCGAGTGCCTGCGGCTTCGATTCGAGTGCCGCGAGGCGATTCGCCTCCGCTTCGCGGATCTGCGGATCGTTCTTCAGGGCCTGCTGGTAGATCGAGCCGAGATCGGCGGCGCCGGCCAACGGCACGGCTACTAAACTCGCGGCCAGCAGGATGGAACGGACGTAAAGCCTGGTATTCATGCGAGGACTTTCCTTGGCGCAGGGTAGACGGCGAGGATAACTACTGTTCTACTAGTGTATATCACCACATGACCCTCCGCAATGCCCGCAGCGGTCCAGTTTCGCAAGTGGGACGGGAGGGCGACTCATGATTGGTCCGCAGTCAATAAGTGGGCAGCGAAGGGTCGACTTCATCGGCCCAGCGCAGGATGCCACCCGTCAGGTTGGCAATCCTTGCGTTCGCGATCGATCTCGCCGAGCCGGTTGGGTATTTGGCCCATCGGAATCCACAGGCAGTCGTCGATGGCCACCGGCGTGATCTCGTCGACCATCCGTTCAAAACCGAAAGCGCGACGCCGGCGTCGCGTTGACGAGCGGCTCGATGCAGGTTTCGAACAAGGTCTCGCTGAGCCAGGCGTCGACGGCCGTGCGGGTCACTAGCCGCGCCTCCATGACCGGCGGCGTGCCGACCACCACGAACAGTCGACCGCCGATGGTGAGCGCGCGCTCGAAACGCGGATCGTAGACCGGCAGCGAACCGGTGACGGCGATCGCCTGATAAAGGGGATCGAACGCGCGATTCATCGCATCGCCGATTGCGACCCTGACGCGCGTGACACCCAGCTGCTCGAGCGAGAGCGCCGCGCCGTCGGCCAGGTCGGCGTGAATCTCGATGCTGTCGACGTCCCCGGTCAGATGCTCGAGGCAGGCCGCAAGAAAGCCGGTGCCGGTGCCGATCTCGAGCACGCGTTCGCCGCGTTCGAGGCCGAGGGCCTGCAGGATGCGGCCCTCGATCTTGGGCGGCAACATGTACTCGCCGTGCCCGATCGGAATCGACGCATCTGCGAAGGCGACAGCGCGATAGGCTTCGGGCACGAAGCGCTCGCGCGGAACAGCCGCCAGCGTTTCCAGCACGCGCGGATCCAGGACCTCCCAGGTCCGCACCTGCTGGTCGATCATCTGCCGGCGCGCGGCTTCGAATTTCTCGATCATTCGGCTCCCGAAGTGGGGTGAGCGTGAAACCCCGAACCATTATGGTGAATCGCGCGGGGCGTTAGTACAAGCCTGGGATATGCTGCCCGAGACCTCGCAACACAACAGATTCAACGGTTCCGCCGCCACCCAGTCCGCCGCGAAACCGAAGGGGATGACAGGCCGCATGACGGTCCCGGTGATCGCTGGTGCCGCATTCGCGATTCTGGCCGCCGTGCTTGCCGTCGTCGTCCTGGTGCAACGGCGCGCCCTGCGCCGGCTAGTGGATGAGGCCGAAACTCAGCATCAGACCACACGTGGCCGCAATGCCATGGGCGCCGATGCTGCGCGCGCAATGCTCGCCGCGATGCGCGAACCCGCGCTGCTGCATGGCGATCGCGTCGAGGCGGTCAACGAGGCCTTCGTCACCCTGGTCGGCGTGCCGGCGGAGCAGTTGCTCGGGCGCGGCCTGGCCGACCTGGTCGCGCAGGAGTACGCCGAACTCGCGATGCTCGCCGTCACGCGCACCTTGTCCGGTGAAGCCGGGCCCGCGATCACCGAGATCGAGCTGTCCGACAGCCATGGACAGGTGACGCGCCTGGAGCTGGCAGGCACCATGCTCGAATCCGGCGGGCGCAGGATTGCGCTGTTCACCGCGGTGGAAATGCTGCCGCACCACGAGCCGCCGGCGCACGCGCTTCTGCCTGTGCGAGCGCAACTCGCGCTCGATTCCCTTGGCGAAGGCCTGCTGACGACCGATGCGCAGGGTCGGGTCGATTACCTGAACCGGTCGGCCGAGTCGCTGACCGGCATCCGCCGCGAAGAAGCGCTCGGGCAGCTGTTCAGCGCGCTGGTCGGCTTCGTCGACGAGCACGACCGCAGGCCGCTGGCGGATCCGGTCCAGCAGTGCCTGGTGTCCGGCAGCCGCGCGACCCTCGGCCGGAAGGCATTGATGATCGCGCGCGCGACCGGCAACGAACTGGGCATCGAAGCGTCGGCCTCGCCGATCCGCGGCGGGGAAGGGGAGATCGCCGGCGCCGCCGTCATGCTGCACGACGTCAGCGAGCTGCGCGGCCTGACGCAGCAGATGACCTATCAGGCGAGCCACGACGCGCTGACCGGGCTGGTCAACCGGCGTGAATTCGAACGCCGTCTCGGCGAAGCACTCGAAGTTGCGCGTACGGGGCGGCAGAGCCACGTGATGTGCTACCTGGACCTCGACCGATTCAAGGCTGTCAACGACACCAGCGGCCACCTCGCGGGCGACAACATGCTGCGCGAGGTTGCGGCGCTGATTCGCGAGGCGGTGCGCGACTCGGACACGGTGGCGCGCCTCGGTGGCGACGAGTTCGGCGTGCTGCTGGTCGGCTGCCCGCTCGACAAGGCACGGCAGATCGCCGATGACATCTGGCGTGCGATCGGCGAGTACCGCTTCGTCTGGAAGGACCGCATTTTCAGCGTCGGGGTCAGCCTCGGGCTCGTCGAGTTGACCGGCGATATCAATTCGCTGGAAGAGATCATGAACGCGGCCGATTCGGCCTGCTATGTCGCCAAGCGGCAGAGCGGCAGCCACGTCCACGTTTATTCCTCGCACGACGAGGCGGTCGCCCGCAGCCGCGGGGAGATTCACTGGCTGCAGCGCCTGCAGGCGGCGTTGCGCGACGGTTTCTTCGTCCTGTACATGCAGCCGATCGAGCCGGCCCTGGCCGGGACGATCGGCGGGCCGGCGATGGAAGTGTTCGTGCGGCTGCACGACGACGGCCAGCCCGTGGCGCCGGCCGAGTTCTTTCCGGCTGCGGAGCGCTACCGCCTGATGTCGCTGATCGACCGTTGGGTACTCGGCGCTGCACTTGCGGCGCTGACGGCGGGTGCGATCCGGATCCCGGCCGGCCGCAGCCTGTCCATCAATGTCTCCAGCCAGACGCTCGCCGATCCATCGTTCCTCGAATTCGTCGTCGAGGAGCTGGACCGCACGGGCGTGGCGCCGGCGCAGATCTGTTTCGAGGTTGCGGAGACCTCGGTGATCGGCAACCTCGAGCAGTCGCGGCGCTTCATCGACGTCCTGCACGGCATGGGTTGCCGTTTTGCGCTGGACGACTTCGGCACGGATCTCGGCGGCTTCGCCAACCTCAAGCATCTGCCGATGGACTACCTGAAACTGGACGGCTCGTTCATGCGCGACCTGGCGCGCGATTCGGTCAACCAGGCGATGGTGACCGCCGTGGTCGGGATGGCGCGCACGCTGAACTTCCAGCTGATCGCCGAACAGGTCGAGGACCTGACGGCACTCGATGCGGCGCGCGCGATGGGCATCGACTTCGTGCAGGGGTACGCCATCGGCCGGCCGCGGCCGCTGGCGCCGGCGGCGTAGCCGCAACGCAGGCGCGTCGGCGCAGGATTCAGCGGGCGGCGGCCGTGCCCGCAGCGGTCACTTTCTCGACGCGCTGTATCAGGCCCCGCAGGTGTCTGGCGATGGCGCGCCGGTTGAGCCAGCGGCTGAATTCGCGAATGGGGATCAGGGCCTTGTCGCCAAGGCAGTCGACCATCACCAGCCGTTCGCCACGCAGCGGATCGGATGCGACGACGATGTTGTGCAGCGCAAGGTTGTTCAGTACCGCCTGCGAGCGCCTGATGCAGGTGTCCAGACGCAGGATCTGTTCGCGCCGCGCCTCGGTCAGGCCCTCCATGCGCAGCACCGCGCCCAGGGTCGGCGCGAGGCGACCGTCGCGGCCGCAGATCTTCTGCACGACGATGCCGGGCCCCAGGTCCGTGCCGACCATTCCGTAGGCATCGGCGACGCAATCCGGAACGGCGCCGAGCCGGGCGCGCAGTGCAGCAATTGCGCGCAGCTCGCGCCGGAACCCGGCCCGCACCCCGGAGTTCGCGAGTCCCAGCCAGCGCCTCCAAGACTTGAATCGCCCGGCATCGCGGCGCAGGGCGAGTTTGCGGTCGGGCAGGACCTTGATGAGTGCATCGGGGTTGTCGGGATGCTGATACACCATGCGCCGGGTGCCATGACCGAGCGGTGTCGCGGTGCGCAGGATCAGAGGCATCGAGGCCAGGTCAGCGTGCCGGCGAGTCTCAAGGTGCGCCGGATCCCTGACCCTGCGGCGATGATGTCAGCGCACGGATTTCGTCGTCCAGGCCGGTGAGTTGCCAGCGGAGCAGCGAGACCGGGATCATGCCGGCGTCGTTCACCTCCGCGAAAAAGCGGTGCATCGTGAATTGCCCGCCCAGCTGTCTCGCGCGGTCCTTGACCAGCGCGTCCAGCAGGTGCTTGCCGGTAACGTAGCTCGTGCCGTAGCCCGGCTGGCGCAGGTACAGCTGCTGCTCGAAGCCCAGCAGGTCGAGATCGGGGCGCATCCAGCCACGCGGCGTCCATTGCACCTGGAAGTCCTTCGCCTGGTGGATGTCGAACAGGTTGGCATGCGCATAGAGCGATGCGAGCCCGCGTGCCGCGCGTTGCGCGAGCATGATCCAGACGATTTCTCGCGTGCGCGGAGAATCGTCGAACAGGCCCGCGTGCATCATCATTTCTTCCATCGCGGTCGCCATGCCCTCGGCGCGGCTGTCCCAGATGTTGTAGAGCAGCGCCCCGCGCCGGATCGGACTCGCATGCGGGTCGTCGCGCATCTGCGCGAGGTCCCACCAGTGGTAGAAGTGGGTGTACAGGGTGAGCGGCTCGTAATGCGTCGCAATGGCGAAGAAATTGCGCGTCTCGATCGGCACGTATTGGCCCATCTGGGCGCGCAACGCCGGGTCCATGTAGTCGCGCATCGGGAACAGGTTCCTGTCCTTCAGGAACGCGATGTACCTGGTCACCGCGTCATTGGCGCGTCGCTGGTATTCCTCCGGGGTCGAGATTACCGGCAGCTCGGGCAAATCGCGATTGCGTTCCTCCTCGAACTTGAGCGATGCATGCGACCGCGCCAGCTCCCGTTTGAGTAGATCGACTTCCTCGTCCCAGGTCATCGGCACCATGTGGACGTTGCGCAGTAACCAGTTGTAATTCTCCTTGCCGATGCCCGATGGCCCGGTTCTGGACGGCGCCTGTTGCTCCAGCCAGGCGACGAATCGCGCGGTCGCCTCGCGCGCCGCACGCATCGCCTGCCTGAGTTTCCCGCCGTTTGCCGCCGTCTTCTCCGCCAGGGTGTCGAGGTCCGCGACCTGCGCCCGCATCGTTCCGGCGCCCGTGATCCACAAGTCCCGCGCATCGCCGGTGAGATTCTCGCGCGCCTGTTCCAGGAGCGGCGGGATGACGGAGAGATCGGCCGTGAGCCTGGCCTCGGCCTCCGGCGACAGCGGGAACGTGTAAGTCCAGATCTCGGCAACCTGATGATGCGTCGGGCCTTCGTGCGCGGGGGTGTCGCTCTGATCGGTCCACACCGTCTTGTAGAACGCGGGGTCGCGCGCCCAGGGTTGCAGCACGCGGATGTAGAAATCCATGCCATTCATCTCGGCGCGCAGCAGCTGGTGGTCGATCTGCTGCTCGACGGGCCATTGCCCGGGGCGGATCGCCGCCAGGCGCTGCCGATACGTCGCGAGTTCCTGATGCCGCTGCGCAAAGGTCGCGGCGCTGTAATCCGGTGCGCCATCGCGCATCGGCGGCTGCTCGAAAGCCCGCCACTCCGCAAACAGCGCGACCAGGTCCTGGTAGCTGCCGGGACCGGCGGTATCCTGCGCGGCGCCAGCCTGACCGCCGATCAGCGTTGCTATGACCGCAACCGATGCGACGTGGCGAAGCCCGAGCTTGAATTGCATGTTGTGTTTTCCAAGTGGTTTTGATCCGGCGACGGATGGTCGCGAATGCAGCAACGTAGCCTCCGGCCCGTCGATTGACAAGCCGCTGCCGTCGGCCATTGAAAATCATCGGGAATCGGAGTATCTCAGGGACCCTGACAAGCGCTACCCGGGGAGGCAGCATGAACCGCAACATCGTGCTGGTGCTTGTCATTACTGCGGAAAGGGGCAGAAGACCCCGTGATTGCCAAGATGATGGCCTGGGATCGCTACTCGCTCGCCGGCAAGGACTACGACGGCGCGATCGCTGCGCTCAGCGAGGCGGTCGCCATCGAGGACACGCTGCCCTACGACGAACCGCCGGCCTGGCATGCGCCGGTGCGCCAGTCACTGGGTGCCGTGCTGCTCGCCGCCCGCAGGCCTGCGGAAGCCGAAACCGCCTATCGTGAAGAATTGCGGCGCAATCCCGAAAACGGCTGGTCGCTGTTCGGTCTCGAGCAGGCGCTGCGCGCGCAGGGCCGCAAGGACGAGGCGAAGGCCGTGGCGGAGCGTTTCGAGCGGGCATGGATGCACGCTGACATCAATGAGTGCGCGGCCATGCTGGTCCACGAGCTCGAAGTCCGCGATCGGCCGTGGCTTCGGCAACGCCGTCCCGGATTGGATCGCGACCGGCGCGGGCGGCGCGAACGTGATCGCGGCGACGACGCCGAGCGCGATCGCCGCCACCACTAGCAGGACAACCCGGCGAACTGGCATCGGCGTGTGGCTGGTCAGGCGCGCGACCCGCCATTCCAGTCGAGCAGGTTCCGGAACTCGCGTCGCGTCTTGGGGCCGCGCGTCAGGAAATGCGGCTCGGGCCGCTCGCGGTAGCTGAGCCGCTCGGTGGCGAGCTTGTCGCCGCGGGCGCGCAACTTCACTTCGTCGGCGCTGATCCGATAGGGGCGGGTGGCATTCAGGCCGAAGATCTTTGCGCGCAGCTCCGGCGTGATCTCGGGGTAGCCGTACTTGTCGCGGAACTCCGGTGAGATCTGGAATGCGCGGAAAGCCTGGATCTGGTCCTGCGGAGAGCCGTACCAGATCGAGTCCGTGCCCCACAGCACGTTGTCCGGGCCGCAGTACTTCAGCAGTTTGCCGAGCGCGTGTGCGGCCTGCTCGGGTTCGCGCATCAGGAAACGCCAGGTGCTGCCAAGCTCGGCATAGACGTTGCTGCCGGGCCTGATGCCGTGTTCGAGCAATGAGCGGATCAGCGTGTCGATGCCGTCGCCATTGGCGTTCTCGCCGTAGGAGCGTTCCTCGACGGTGGTCACGAAACCCGAGTGGTAGATCAGGAAGCTGACGTCCGGAAAGCGTTTCGCGAC
>CAYZDW010000058.1:0-7330 GCA_964477175.1 uncultured Steroidobacteraceae bacterium
GCTGTTGTCTTCGCGCGCCACGTCGCCGTCGAGACGATTGCGCGCGCCGCCGATCGTGAAGCCCTCGTCGTAGAGCAGGCCCCTGATCTGCCGGATCGTGATGACATCCTGGCGCTGGTAGTAGCGGCGATTGCCGCGGCGCTTGACGGGCTTGAGCTGCGGGAACTCCTGTTCCCAATAGCGCAGCACGTGGGGCTTCACACCGCACAGGTCGCTGACTTCACCGATCGTGAAGTAGCGCTTGGCGGGGATCGCGGGAAGGTCCTTGTTGTTACTTGCTTCCAGCATAGGCCTCGACTCTGGCCTTCAGCTTCTGGCCGGGCCGGAAGGTGACGACACGCCGGGCGGAGATCGGGATCTCCTCGCCGGTCTTGGGATTGCGTCCCGGCCGCTGGTTCTTGTCGCGCAGGTCGAAGTTGCCGAAACCGGAGAGCTTGACCTGCTCGCCGGTCGCAAGCGCCGCGCGAATCTCCTCGAAAAACAGGTCAACGAGTTCGCGCGCTTCGCGCTTGTTGAGCCCGAGCTGGTTGAACAGCGCTTCGGCGATTTCGGCCTTCGTCAGTGCCATTCGGACTATCCCCGGATCGCAGCCTTCAGGTCACCCTTCACCAGCGCAACGACCGCGGCCATGACGGCATCGGCTTCAACGTCGGTTAGGGTGCGAGAAGTTTCCTGTAAAATCAAGCCTAAAGCGACACTTTTGCTACCGGGTTCTACCCCCCTCCCCCGGTACACGTCGAACACGTGAAGCTCGCGCAGCAGGCCTTTTGCGGCCAAATTAACAGCTTTCTTCAATTCGTCCAGTGTCGTCGATTCATCGATCACGACCGCCAGGTCGCGCCGGATCGCGGGGAAGCGGGAAATGTCTGCAAAGACAGGCACTTCCGAGTAGAAGCTCGGGTCAATTGCCAGTTCGAAAAGCCAGGGTGGATCCTTGATTTCGAGCTGCCTTGCGACCTCCGGATGCAGCTGGCCGAGCCAACCGAGGCGGGTATTTCCTTCCATGACCGCCGCGGAACGACCCGGATGCAGGCACTCGTGTGGCGCTGCGATGTAACTTATTGCGGCCTTGCGCCCGGTCAACGCGAAGAGCGCCTCGACGTCTGACTTGAGGTCATGGAAATCGGCGGCGCGTTTTTCGGCACCCCATTGCTCGGGCAGCGCAGCTCCGGTGATCAAGCCCGCAATGACCTGGCTCTCGCTGAGCCGCCCTCCATTCATTTCGAAGCGCGTGCCGACTTCGAACAGACGCACGCGTTCCTGCTGGCGGCGCAGATTGCCGCGCATCGCCTCGATAAGTCCCGGCCACATCGAGAGGCGCATCTCGCCGAGTTCCGCTGAAATCGGATTGGCCAACGCGAGCGTCTCCCGCTTGGGGAACAAGAGCCGCTGCGTGCGCGCATCCACAAAGCTGTAGGTGATGGCCTCCTGGTAGCCGCGATCCGCCAGCAGCAGCATCAGGCGCTCGCGCGACACGGCCTGTTCGGTCGCGGGTTGCGGCCGCTGCGGCACCTTTGCATCCTTGCGCGGAATCTCGTCGTAGCCGTGGATGCGTCCGATCTCCTCGATCAGGTCCTGTTCGATCGCGATGTCGAAGCGGTGGCTCGGCGGAATGACGCCCAGCACGTCGCCGGCGCCGGCTACCTGCATGCCGAGGCGGCGCAGGATGTCCTCGATGTCGGAGCGCGGGATCTGCACGCCGAGCAGGCTCGCCACGCGCTCCGGCCGCAGCGTGACGCTCGGGCGTTTCGGTTGATGCGCCTCGACCTGGGTCAGCACCGCCGGACTCGGTTGCCCGCCGGCAATGTCGATCAAGAGCCGCGTCGCGCGCTCCAGCGCTCGCTCCTGTTGGCGCGGATCCACGCCGCGCTCGAAGCGCTGCGAGGCATCGGTCACTAAGCCGTACCGCCGCGCGCGCCCGACGATCGCATCCGGCACGAAGAACGCGACCTCGAGAAACACGTCGGTCGTATCCGCGGCGATGCCGCTCTTCTCCCCGCCCATGACGCCGGCGAGCCCGACCGGACCTGCGGCATCCGCGATCACAAGCGTATCCGGATCGATCGCGATCCCGCGGCCGTCCAGCAATGTCACGCGCTCGCCCTTGCGCGCAAGCCGCACCTCAATGTGCGAGCTGAGCCGCCGCAGGTCGTAGGCGTGTATGGGCTGGCCGAGTTCCAGCATCACGTAGTTCGTGACATCCACCACCGGGCTGATCGGACGCAGGCCAGCCCGACGCAACCGCTCGTGCATCCAGAGCGGCGTGCTCGCCTTGGGATCGACGCCCTTGATGATGCGCCCGGCGAAACGCGGGCAGCCCGCGGGCGATTCGAGGCGCACCTCGAAGCGCGCGCGATTTGCCGCGGCAACCGGCTCGATCGTCGGCGCCGTGAGCTTGACGTCGGCAATCGCCGCCACTTCCCTGGCGACGCCGATCATGGACAGCACGTCGCCGCGGTTCGGCATCACGTTCAGGGTCAGAATCGAATCGTCGAGCTTGAGCGCCTCGCGTAGCGGCGCGCCGGTTGCGAACTGCGACGGTAGTTCCAGGATGCCGTCCTGATCCTCGGACAGGCCGAGCTCGCGGCCCGAGCACAGCATGCCGGCGGACTCGACGCCGCGCAGCGTGGCACGCCGGATCGCGAGCCCGCCGGGGAGCGTTGCGCCCTCGAGCGCGAGCGGCGCCTTCATGCCGGCGCGCGCGTTCGGTGCGCCGCAGACGATCTGTACGGGCGCGCCGCCGGTCGCGACCTGGCAGACGGTCAGCTTGTCGGCGCCGGGGTGGCGCTCCACAGTGAGCACTTCGCCGACCACGACCCCCGTGAATGCCGCGGCGGCCGGTTCGATCGCTTCGACCTCGATGCCGCCCATGGTCAGGCGCCGGCTCAGGGTCGCCGCGTCCCAGCCGCTGTCCACCCACTCGTTGAGCCACTCGAGACCGACGCGCATGTTCAGCCCCGGTTGAACTGCGCCAGAAAGCGCAGGTCGTTTTCGAAGAAGAGCCGCAGGTCATTGACCGAGTAGCGCAGCATCGCGAGACGCTCGATGCCCATGCCGAAGGCATAGCCCTGCCAACGCTCGGGATCCGCGCCGCAGGCGCGCAGCACGTTCGGGTGCACCATACCCGAGCCCAGGATCTCGAGCCAGCCGGTCTGCTTGCAGAGGCGACAGCCCGCGCCGTCGCAGAACACGCACTGGATATCCACCTCGGCCGAGGGCTCGGTGAACGGGAAGTAGGACGGCCGGAAGCGCATGCCGCGCGGCTTCTCGAAGAACTGCTCGGCGAAGCCGGCCAGCATGCCCTTGAGATTCGCGAGACTGATGTCCTCGTCGATCACCAGGCCTTCGACCTGGTGGAACATCGGCGTGTGCGTCATGTCGGAGTCGCGGCGATACACCGGGCCCGGCGCGATCACGCGGATCGGCACGCCCTGCTTCTGCAGCGCGCGGATCTGCACCGGCGAGGTATGCGTGCGCAGCAGCCGCCCGTCACCGAAATAGAAAGTGTCGTGCAGCGCCCGCGCAGGATGATCCGCGGGGATATTGAGCGCCTCGAAGTTGTAGAAGTCGTCCTCGACCTCGGGGCCCTCGGCGACGCTGAAACCCGCCTGGCGGAAGATCGCCTCGATACGGAGCCGTGTGCGCGTGACCGGGTGCAGACCGCCGACCGACTGGCCGCGGCCGGGCAGCGTGACGTCGATGCTGCCGGCAGCGAGATCCCGGCCGACTGCCTCGCCTTCGAGCTCAGTGCGTCGCAGGTCGAGCGCCGCCGCTATCGTGTCCTTCGCTTCGTTGATTGCAGCGCCCGCGGCGCGACGCTCTTCGGCGGGCAGCTTGCCGAGCGCCTTCAGTTGCGCGGTGATGCTACCTTTCTTGCCGAGCGCAGCGATGCGCACCGCATCGAGCGCGATGAGATCCCTGCTCGATGCGATTCGATCGAGCGTGCGCTTGATCAGCGAATCCAGGTCCTTCACCAGACCCCCTGAAGTCCGGACGCGCGTTACTTCGCGGCCAGTGCGGTCTTCGCCTTCTCCGCGACCACTCCGAATGCGGCGATGTCGTGCACCGCGATGTCCGCGAGCGCCTTGCGGTCGATTTCGATACCGGCCGTCTTGAGACCCGAGATCAACCGGCTGTAGGACAGGCCGAAGCTGCGCGCGGCGGCATTGATCCGCTGCACCCAGAGCGCGCGGTAGTCGCGCTTCTTCAGCCGCCGGCCTACATAAGCGTACTGGCCAGCCTTGATGACGGCCTGCTTCGCGACCCGGAAGACCTTGCGGCGGGCGTTGTAGTAACCCTTGGCCTTCTTCAGGACTTTCTTGTGGCGGCGCCCTGCGACGACGCCACGCTTCACTCTTGCCATGTCACATTCCTCCTGTCAGCGAGCGTCAATGATTGGGAAGCAGCCGCGTCACGCGACCGACATCGGTTTCGTGAACCATGGTCGAGCCGCGCAACTGACGCTTACGCTTCCTGGTCATCTTCGTGAGGATGTGTCGGCGATTGGCCTGGCCGCGCTTGAAGCCTTTCGCCGTCTTGCGAAAACGCTTCGCCGCAGCCCGGTTGGTTTTCAACTTGGGCATCGGTCTCTCCTTCTGGAGGCGAATCGGCGGCGTGCCGCCGGTCACTTCTTCTTTGGAGCGATCACCATGGTGACCTGGCGCCCTTCCATCGATGCCTGCTGCTCGATCGCTCCGTGTGCGGCGAGGTCGATCACCAGTCGGTCGAGGATCTTGCGCCCGATCTCCGTGTGCGCCATCTCCCGGCCGCGGAACCTCAGGGTTATCTTGGCCTTGTCACCGTCGGTCAGGAAGCGGACCAGATTACGCAGCTTGACCTGGTAATCCGCCTCTTCCGTGCCCGGCCGGAATTTCACTTCCTTGAGCTGGATCTGCTTCTGCTTGCGCTTCGCCGTGTGGGCCTTCTTGTTCTGCTCGAACAGGTACTTTCCGAAGTCCATGATCCGGCAGACGGGTGGCTCTGCAGTCGGCGAAACCTCCACGAGATCCAACTCGTCAACGAGGGCTTTCGCGAGGGCCTCGCTGCGACTCATGACACCGACCTGGCTTCCGTCGGCGCCGATCACGCGTAGCTGCGGCGCAAGGATCTCTTCATTGCGCCTGACGCGTTTGGTTGTCGAAATACTTCAGTCCTCCAAATAACGACGGCCGCGGCTCGCCACATCCTGGGCGATCCGAGTGGCCACCTCTTCCATGGGCATGGCACCCAGATCCTTCCCGGAGCGCGTGCGCACGGCCAATGACCTGGACTCGACTTCCCGATCGCCTGCCACCAGCAGGTACGGGACACGCTTCAGCGTGTGGTCGCGGATTTTATAGCCCACCTTTTCGTTACGCAAGTCGATTTCTGCCCGAAGCCCCTGATTTTTAAGGAAATCGGCGGCCTCGGTCGTGTAATTCGCCTGCTTTTCGGAGATATTCATGACAACCGCCTGAACTGGCGCGAGCCAGGTCGGCAACTTGCCGGCGTGGTGCTCGAGCAGGATGCCGAAGAAACGTTCGAGCGACCCGAAGATGGCGCGGTGAAGCATGACCGGCGTGCGCTTCTGGCTGTGCTCGTCGATGTAGTACGCCCCGAGCCGTTCCGGAAGATTGAGATCCACCTGCCAGGTGCCGCATTGCCATTCGCGGCCGATCGCGTCCTTCAGGTCGAACTCGAGCTTCGGGCCGTAGAAAGCGCCCTCGCCCGGATTCAGCGTGAAGTCGATGCCCGCGGCGCGGGTGCCGGCCTGAAGCGCGTTCTCGGCGCGGGTCCAGACCTCGTCGGCGCCGACGCGCTTGGGGGGCCGGTCCGCGAACTTGACCTTGACGTCGTCGAAACCGAAGTCACGGTAGATCGACATCATGAGTTCGATGCCGCGCACCGTCTCCTCGGTGATCTGGTCTTCCGTGATGAAGATGTGCGCGTCGTCCTGGGTGAAGGCGCGCACGCGCAACAGGCCGTGCAAGGCGCCCGAAGGCTCGTAGCGATGGACCTTGCCGAACTCCGCGAAGCGCAGCGGCAGCTCGCGGTAACTGTGCAACCCCTGGCGGAAAACCTGCACATGGCCCGGGCAGTTCATCGGCTTGATGGCGTAGACGCGCTCGTCGGGCGTCTGCGTCAGGTACATGTTCTCGCCGAACTTCTCCACATGGCCGGACCGCACCCACAACTCGCGGTCCATGATCTCGGGGGTGTTGATCTCCCGGTAGCCGGCCGCCGTCTGGCGCTCGCGCATGTAGTCGATGAGCTGATGGAACACGGTCCAGCCATGCGGATGCCAGAACACCGCGCCGGGCGCCTCTTCCTGGAAGTGGAAGAGGTCGAGCTCCCTGCCGATGCGCCGGTGATCGCGCTTTTCGGCCTCTTCGAGCCGGTGCAAATAGTCTTTGAGCTGCTTGTCGTCGGCCCAGGCCGTGCCGTAGATCCGCTGGAGCATTTCGTTCCGCGAATCGCCGCGCCAGTAGGCACCCGCGACCTTGGTCAGTTTGAAGACGCCGAGTTTGCCGGTGGACGGCACGTGCGGGCCGCGGCAGAGATCCTCCCAGTCGCCCTGTCCATACAGCGAAATCTCGTCGCCCTCCGGGATCGCGGCGATGATCTCGGCTTTGTAATGCTCGCCGATGGACTTGAAATGCTTGATCGCCGCCTGGCGCGACAGCAGGCGCCGGTGCACCGGCTGGTCGGCCTTGGCGAGCTCCTGCATCTTCGCCTCGAATTTCTCGAGGTCCTCGGGCGTGAAGGGCCGCTCGAAGGCAAAGTCGTAGTAGAAACCATCATCGATGACCGGGCCGATCGTGACCTGCGCCTTCGGGTAGATCGACTGCACGGCCTGCGCGAGCAGGTGCGCCGTCGAGTGGCGGATGATCTCGAGCCCCTCGGGGTCTTTCGACGTGATGATCCGGAACTTGGCGTCGCGCTCGATGGTGTGCGAGGTATCGACCAGCTTGCCATCGACCTCGCCCGCGAGCGCCGCGCGCGCCAGACCCTTGCCGATCGAGGCGGCCACTTCCGCAACCGTAACCGGGCGGTCGAAGTGGCGCTGGCTGCCGTCGGGTAGCGTGATGATGGGCATGGATCTTATTGTCGTCCAGATTCGATTGCCAGGGTGTGCGAGGCAGTCAGGATCTTGCCAGCGGGTCCAGTACCCTGAGGCCGCGAAACCTCTGGAAGTCGCGGTCCGTCGTGCAAATGGTGGCGCCGTGTTCCAGCGCCAGGCTCGCCAACGCCGCGTCGCTCACGAGCGGCCCGCTGATCTGCGCGTCCCGAAGCTGCTCCTTCAGCACTCGCCAATATTCCTGCGACGGTTCCACGAGGATAACCGTCGGAC
>CAYZDW010000059.1:0-4796 GCA_964477175.1 uncultured Steroidobacteraceae bacterium
GCGTAAGCTTGCCCCGCCACTCTCGTTCGCGTGCAGGGCATATCTGATGCGTTCGTTGCGTAATTCCTGGTCCGCGAAGCAGCTTCGTTTCGCGGCTCCCCTCCTGGTCATCGTTGCCGCGGTCGCTTCAGCGGCCTGCGAATCCCGTGCGCCAGAAGGCGCGGCGGGTGCTGACGCCCGCCCGATGGTCCTGCGCCGGAGCTTGGGCGGCCAGCCGGGCTCTCTTGATCCGCAGCGCGCCGAGGACGCATTCTCTTTCGACGTGTTGAGGGACCTGTACGAGGGGCTGACGGCCAGCGGCCCGTCCGGCGAGGTCGTGCCCGCGGCCGCGGAATCCTGGAGCGTGGATCCGGCCGGTACGCATTACTCGTTCCAGTTGCGCCGCGACGCGCGCTGGTCGAATGGGGATCCTGTGCTGGCCCGGCACTTCGTGACAGCACTGCGCCGCGCGGTGGATCCTGCGACGGCTTCAGGTGGCGCGGACCTACTGCGCGCGATCGAAAACGCGCCGGCCATCCTGCGTGGCGAACTGCCTGCTGACCGACTGGCCGTACGCGCCGCCGATGATCATCGGCTGGAAATCACGCTGTCGCGACCGGTGCCGTATTTCCCGGACATCCTGACCAATACGGTCGCGTCGCCCGTGCACGAATCTTCACTGACCGGTTCCGGTGGATTCTCCAGGCCGCGCGAGACGGTCTCAAATGGGCCTTATGCGTTGGCGGATGTCGTGCCGGGCGGCAGCTTGCGACTGGTGCGAAACACCTTCTACTGGGATTCCGCCGCGGTTGACTTCGACGAGGTTCGGTACGAGCTGGTGCCGGACGAAAACGCCGAGTTCACGCGCTTTCGCGCCGGCGAGCTGGACGTCACGAACAACGTCCCCGAGCAGCGCTTCGAACAGCTCGACCGCGAGCCTGGCTCGGGCCTGCAGCATCGCGCGGCACTCGCGACCTTCTATTTCTCCTTCAACACGCATCAAGGCCCGCTACACGACATGCCGGCATTGCGCGAGGCCTTGTCGCTTGCGATTGACCGCAAGGCGATCACGTCCTCGATCACGCGCGCTGGCCAGGTACCTGCCTATTCGCTGGTGCCCGAGGGCGTCTGGAACTACGCACCGGCGGAGTACGAATGGAGCGCATCGACCCATGAAACGCGCGTTTCGAGTGCCCGTTCGCTGTACGCGGCCGCCGGGTATTCGGCGGCCCGGCCATTGCGCCTTCGCCTGCTGTACAACGAAAACGACCTGATTCAGAAAGTCTGCGTCGCCATCGCGTCCATGTGGAAGCAGGAGCTCGGCGTCGAAACTGAGCTCGTGCAAATGGAATTTCGCGCATACCTTGCGGCGCGCGCCGATCCTGCGCAATGGGACGTCGTTCGGGTCGGCTGGTCGGCGGACTACAACGATGCATCGAGTTTCCTCGATACGATGACGGACGGCAGCCCGCAAAATTTCGGCCGATGGTCGAATGCGCACTTTGCGCAGCTGCTGGCCGATGCCGCCGCGCAGACCGACAACGCCAAACGGCGCCAGCAGCTGGAGCAGGCCGAGCGCCTGATGCTCCAGGACTATCCGCTGTTACCGGTCTACTTCTATGTAACCCGGCGGCTGGTGCAACCGCACATCAGCGCGCCGCCCATCAATCCGATGAACCGCACCTATTCCCGTCAGTTCGGTGTCAAGGAGTGACGCCATCGGTCGGGCGTTCGATCTTTGCTGTCTTGACCAATTCCTTGAGGTGCGCTTCGAATTTCTTCTGGTTCACCATCGGACCCAGTTGGGGCTTGACAGATTCATAGGGCGGCGGTGTCGCGGCGCGCGTTTCCTCGAGCTTGATCACATGCCAGCCGAAATCCGACTTCACCGGCGTGGCGGTGTACTTGCCGATCTCGAGCTGCTGCAAAGCATCGGCGAATGGCTTGACCATCTGCGCCGCCATGATCCAGCCCAGATCGCCACCTTCGGTCGCCGACCCGTCCTTTGAGTTCTCGGTGGCGAGCTTCTCGAAACTGGCCCCCTTGTCGATCTGTGCGATCAGATCCTTCGCCTTGGCTTCGTCGTCGACGAGGATATGGCGCGCGTGAAATTCGACCTTCGGCATCTCCGCAACCCGCGCGTCGTATTCCGCTTTCAGCTCTTCTTCGGTCGGTTCCTTGCCGCCCAGGAACTTCTTGAACAGCAACTCGGTCAGCGAGCTGGTGTGCACCAATTCGATTCGCGCGCCGTCCTCGCCGGTCGTCAGTTTCTGCTTCTCGGCCTCGTGCGCGCCAGCGTACATGCCGATCAGTTCATCGAGCGACTGCGTGCGCTGCTCGGGCGTGAGTTCCTCCGGCGCCTTGCCGCTGTGGCGCGCCTTGACGTAGAGACTCCACACGTCGTGTGATATCGGGTTTCCATCCACTGTGGCCACCGGCTTCGGCGCGGCGTCGGAATCGCCTGCGGCGGCCGTCTCTGTCTTGGTGCAGCCCGCGGCCAGCAGCAGGATCGCGACCGTCATGGCCATTGCGTGTGTCTGTCTCATGGTGTCCTCGGTTTGTCCTCGTCGTCGGGTGAAATCGCATCAATGATAAGGGCATGAATGTCGCTGGGCATCATGTCCGCGAGAGCCTCGTAGACCATGCGATGCCGCTGCAGCGTATTCCGGCCCGTGAATGCCTCAGACTCGATTCGCACGGCGAAGTGCCCGGCCCCGCTGCGTGCGCCGGGATGGCCCGCATGCTTCGTGCTGTCGTCCCGCACCGAAACTTTTGCCGGGGCGAATGCGGATTCCAGTCGAGACTGGATTCGGGAGAGTCGGGATTCGTCCATGCCCGTCAGTTGGCACGCATGCCATCTTCACGCGACCGCGACGCGATCCAGAACCCCTGCGCGATGATGAACACGATCGTCAGCCCCAGCATGCCGAACAGCTTGAAGTTGACCCAGGTCGCTTCGTCGAAGTAGTGGAACACGGCGATGTTCGCAGCCCCCAGCAACAGGAAGAATGCGATCCACATCAGGTTGAGTCGGCGCCACAGCGCCGCGGTGAGATTGAGCTGCGCATCCGTCGAGGTCATCAGCCGCTGGATCAGCGGGCGGCCGCCAAACAATGGAAACTGGCTGGCCAGGAAAGCGGCTGCGAACAGCCAGTCCACGACGGTCGGCTTCCACATGATGAACGCCGGATCGCGAATCGCGAGTGTCAGCCCGCCGAACACGAATACGAGTCCGGCCGAAACGAGGTGCATCGGGTTGACGCGCCGGGTCCGGATCCAGTGAATCGAGACCTGCAAGATGGTCGCGACGATGATCACAATTGTCGCGACGTAGATGTCCGCCAGTTTGTACGCGACGAAAAACGCGATGACCGGCAGGAAGTCGAACAGCAGTTGCATGCCCGGAACCGTATTTTGGGGGCGCCAATGATAGCGGAAGCGGATGCGGCCCGCCGCCGGTACATAATGGACCATGGCCGAGCGTCTGGAGTTGCATCCGACGACGCCGCAGGCACGCATGCTGCGCACCGCCGCGGATTGCCTGCGGGACGGCGGCGTGATCGTCTATCCGACCGATTCCTGCTATGCGCTGGGTTGCGCGATCGGCGCCAAGGACGCGATGGAGCGCATCCAGCTCATCCGGCAGACCGGGAAGCACCATTTCTTCACGGTTATCTGCCGGGACCTGTCGGAAATCGCGCGCTTTGCCCGCGTGGAGAACTGGCAGTACCGTCAGCTGAAGGCGTTCACGCCCGGCCCGTATACATTCGTGCTCAGGGCGACCCGCGAAGTGCCGCGCCGGCTGCTCGAAGAGCGACGCAAGACCGTGGGCATCCGGGTTCCGGACCATCCGGTCGTCCGCCTGCTGCTGGCCGAATACGGTGAGCCGCTGATGAGCACGACGTTGCAGTTGCCGGGGGATGACCTTCCGCTGACCGATGCGCACGACATCGAGGGCCGGATCGGATACGCGGTGGATCTGATCCTGGACAGCGGCAATTGCGGCTTGGAGCCCAGCACGATCGTGGACCTGTCAGGTAAGGCGCCGCTCGTTCTGCGGGCCGGCAAGGGTGATCCACGGCCCTTCCAATGACCGGCAGCGGCAATCTTCAAGCCGTATAATTGCCGTCGAATCCCGGGGAAGAACTCGGGGCGCCACCTGGACATTCCATGGATCTTGCCTCGTTTCTGACCAACCTTTCGATTGCCACCATTCCCGTCGTTTTCGCGATCACCCTGCACGAAGTTGCCCATGGCTGGGTGGCGCGGTCCTTCGGTGACCGTACCGCGGAGGCGCAGGGAAGATTGAGCCTCAACCCGATCCGCCACATCGATCCGATCGGCACGGTGCTGGTGCCGGTGCTTTTGCTCTGGCTGGGCGGATTCCTGTTCGGTTGGGCCAAGCCAGTTCCGGTCAATCCTCGCTTCCTGCGCGATCCAAGGCCGAACATGGTGTGGGTAACTGCGGCAGGCCCTGCGGCGAATCTCGCGATGTCGATCGGCTGGGCGTTCCTGATGATGGTGAGTCAGCATCTGGATCTCGGGGCCACAGGCTTGTGGCTGGAAGCCATGGCCGCCTACGGGGTGTCGATCAATCTGACCTTGGCGGTATTCAACCTGCTACCGATCCCGCCTCTCGACGGCGGCCACCTGCTGGAAAACCTGCTGCCGCGCGGACCACTGACTTCGCTGCTCGCGATGATCCGACCCGTGGGTTTTCTCATCGTGCTCGTGATGATACCGACTGGCATTCTCTCGTACTTGATCAGCGGCCCGATCGGTGTCCTGCAAGGGCTTCTGGTCACGACGTTTGGGCT
>CAYZDW010000060.1:0-2943 GCA_964477175.1 uncultured Steroidobacteraceae bacterium
GGCGCTGCGCGTATCGACGAGGAAGATCGACATGCCTTCGGACTTCTTCTTCACCTCCGCCAGAGGCGTGGTGCGCGCAAGCAGGATCATCAGCTCCGAGTGCTGCAGGCGCGAGGTCCAGACCTTCTGCCCGTTGACCACGTAGCGGTCGCCTTTCTTCACGGCGACCGTCTTGATGCGCGTGGTATCGGTGCCGGCCGTGGGCTCGGTGACGCCCATCGACTGCAGCCGCAGCTCGCCGCTCGCGATCTTCGGCAGGTAGCGCTTCTTCTGCGCCAGCGAGCCGTGCCGCAGCAGCGTGTTCATGTTGTACATCTGCCCGTGGCAGCAGCCCGCGTTGCCGCCGGAGCGCGTGATTTCCTCCATGATCACCGAGGCTTCGGTGAGCGACAGGCCCGAGCCGCCGTACTCCTCCGGGATCAGCGCCGACATCCAGCCCGCCTTGGTCAAGGCGTCGACGAAGGCTTCGGGGTAGGCGCGCGCTTCGTCCACCTTCTGCCAGTAGGCGGAACCGAAGTTCGCGCACAGCGCGCGCACGCCGTCGCGGATCGGCTGGAAACTGGTTTCCGAAGGAATCATTTATGAGCTTCGAAGTGTAAACGCTTCCCATGCGTCCGGATTGACCACGTGCCTCGGGCGCTCGCCGGCGAGCATGCGCAGCGTCTCCTGCGCCGCCAAAACGCTCATGCGCCCGCGCGACTCGCGGGTCATGGCCGCGAGGTGCGGCGTCAGGACGACGTTGTCCAGTTCGAACAGCGGGTGCCCGGGCGCGATACGGTAGTGCTCGTAGACGTCGAGCATCGCGCCGGCGATGCACTTGCCGCGCAGCGCCGCGACCAGCGCTTCCTCCTCCACGACTGCGCCCCGGCCGACGTTGATGATCCAGGCGGACGATTTCATCATGGCGAAGCGCTCGCGGTTGAACAGATGCCGGGTCTGCGGCGTGAGCGGGCAGGCGACGACGACAAAATCCGCTTCGACCAGCAGCCGGTCCAGGGCGGCGGGCTCGGCTTCAGGCGGCAGCCGGTTCAGGCGGCGCTGGTGGCCGAGCACGCGCATGCCGAAGCCGTTGCGGCAGATCCGCGCGACGCGTCCGCCGATCTCGCCGACGCCGACCAGGCCGGCGGTCATGCCCGCGATTTCGTGCGCCTTCGCGCCAAGCGCACGAGTTTCATCCCAAGGTTTTGTTCTGATTGAATTTGAAATTTCTGAAAAATTCCGAGACAGGACCAACATCGCCATGATGCAGTACTCGGCCACGGACTGCGCGTTGCCGCCCGGCAGATTGGCGACCAGCACGCCCCTTGCCGTGGCCGAGTCGAGCGGCACCAGGTCGGTCCCCGTGCCGTGGATGGTCACCGCGCGCAGCCGCGGCGCGGCCTCGAAGATGTCCTCTGGCAGGGGGCTGCGGATAATGACCGCGTCCGCCTCGCGCGCGAGCCGCCGCACGGTGTCGAAGCCGGCGTCGGGCGCGCGAACCACCTCGGCGCGGGCGGCGAGCAGCGCCTCTCCGGCCGGGTCGATCGGGTCGGTGAGAAGAACTCTCATAGGCCAGCCGAGAGTACCCGAAAGCGGCATGCGTCCACGGCCCCGGCGGCCACTGTTTCGCGGCAGCGCAGCATGTGAATACCTCACACGCTTTGAGTGCAACTTCGCGCCTATCGTGCTCGCCGCGCCAGTGTATTGTCGGGGCAGGGAGGATGACATGAACAAGATCAGGTCATCGAGTAAACCAGGCCGCTCGTCTGCGTCAGGCCCCGGCGGTAGCGCAGGGCGGTAGTAGCGATTGACGTTACTAGCGCAGTGCGCTAGTATGAGGGCGTGATCCTGAGCTTTCGCTGCGCGGACACCGAGGCGCTGTTCAACCGCCGGCGGGTGGCCCAGTTCGGGAACATCGAGGCCGTTGCGCGCAGAAAACTCGAGCAATTGCACCTCGCCGGTCGTATTGACGATCTGCGCGTGCCGCCTCATAACCGGTTGGAAAAACTGAAAGGCGACCGTGCCGGGCAATGGAGCATCCGCGTCAACGACCAGTACCGCGTCTGCTTTCGTTGGACGGCGCGTGGCGCCGAGGGCGTCGAGATCGTGGACTATCACTGAAGGAGCCTGACTATGACCAAGAAACTGCCTGCCATTCACCCGGGCGAGATCCTGTTCGAGGAATTCCTCAAGCCGATGGGGATCACCCAGTACAGGCTGGCGAAAGAGATCGGCGTGTCGCAGCGCCGCATCGGCCAGATCGTGGCCGGCAAGCGCGCGATCAGCGCCGATACGGACCTGCGGCTATGCCGTTTCTTCGGCCTCTCGGAAGGCTACTGGCTGCGCGGGCAGGCCCGTTACGACACCGAAGTGGCAAAGGACGGCATGGCCGCAGTGCTCGCCCGCATTCACCCGTGGAAGCCCCGCGGTCAGCGTCGCGAGCATCGGCAGACAGCTTGAGCGGGGCGCAGAACGCCTTCAGGCGAGGCGCGTCAGGACAGCGGGTTCTCCCAGCGCAGCCCCGCGAACCGCCCGAAGTCGCCGTCGGTCGAGCACAGGATCAGGCCATGCTCGATTGCAAGCGCAGCAAGGTGAGCATCGTGCACCAGGTTGGCCTGAACGCCAGACCCGCTAAGAAGTTCGCCGAGGATATCGCGGTGACGCTCGGTCGGTTGCGGAATCCAGGCGCGCTCGCACTCCAGCCACGCACAGACCTGCCGCCACGCATCCGCAGTTCGCGTGGGGCGCCTGAATATGCGGGTATTGGTGACGAGGCGCAGGAAGCCGAGCAGGCTTGCCCAGGGAATTCCAACCGGCGCTACGCCATTGAGTCGTTCGTCGAGCCAAAGGCGCGCCCGTGCATGCTGAGGGAAATCGCCCACGCTGGCGTACAGAAGGAGATTCGTATCAATCAGAATCACCGGAAGTCTTCGCCTTCCGCGACGGCAAGCACCTCGGCGACGT
>CAYZDW010000061.1:0-4747 GCA_964477175.1 uncultured Steroidobacteraceae bacterium
CGTGTGGAACTCGATGAACTTCGCCTTGGCCGTCGGCTCAACCCGCTTGACGAAGTTCGACAGCGGGAAGCCGACCCAGGGGATCACCATGGACCAGGCCTCGACGCAGCGCAGTCTGTAGATGCGCTCCTCGAGGGCGTGCGGTTTCAGCAGGTCCTCGAGCGTGTAGCTACCCTTGCCTTCACATTCGCCGTCCACGACGACGGACCAGGGCCTGGGGCGCAGGCTGCCGGCATTCTGGGCCGGGTCTTCCTTGCCAGTGCCGAATTCATAGAAATTGTTGTAGGTCGTGATGTCCGCCAGCGAGTTGGCACGCTCCTTCGTCGAGTACCGCGCATTGCGGGTGTACTTCAACCGCTCGATGAGCGTGACGCTCATGACCTGCTGGGCGAGAGATGCGGAGGCGAACGCCCCGGCCCCGAATCCGGCGATGCCGGCCAGGAACTCGCGCCGGGCGCGATAGACGGGTTCCGGCGTGATCTCCGACGGGCGAATCTTCACTTGTGGCATCCTGGTCATTGGACCGGGGCAGCCGGGGGTTTGTTACACCAGTCCTGCACGGGAATGCCGAGCTGCTTCGCGCTCTGCCGGGCCTTGCGGCTGGCGTTGACCAGCATTGGCCGCTCCACGGCACGCAGGTGCATCAGGTCGGAACTCGAATTGGCGTAGGCGGAGATCGGGAGTCCCGGGTAACGCGTGCGCAAGGATTCGATGCAGCGCAGCTTCTCGTCGCCGCGGCGATTCGGCGTGGTCAAGGTGCCGTCGAGTCTTCCGTCGCGCCAGGCGACGCCGGTGCAGATCGTTTCATCGAAGCCGAGGCGGGCACCGATCCGCGGGACATAGAGGTCCACGCTCGCCGACAGCAATACGAGGCGATCGCCGGTGCGGCGGTGGCGCTCGATCGCCGCGAGTGCACCCGGGCACAGCATGCCATCGCCCAGTCCCGCTACGAATTCGCGCGACCAGTCGTCCACCTCCGCGCGCGTCGCACCCGACATCAGGCGCTGGATCAACTCGGACTTGAGACGGCCGCGATCACGGCCACCCGCCAGGAAATGCCAGAGCGGCGCAACCCTGGACCACGGCCGGCCACGGTGCGGATGACGCCTCAGCCAACCGCGCAGGTAGGGCAGGAAGGTATCGCGTCGCGTGATGGTGCCGTCGAGGTCGAATACCGCGATGGATGCATTCATGCAGCCAGCTGACGCAACACGAAGTGCAGGATGCCGCCGTTATCCATGTACTCCCATTCCTTGGGCGTGTCGACGCGGACATTGACCGGGAAGCCGGTGACTTTTCCATCGGCCTTCGTTGCACGCACCGTCGCTTTCCTGCTGCCTGGCGCCAGACCGTCGAACTCGTAGACCTCGGTGCCGTCGAGACCGAGCGACTGCGCGTTCTGCCCATCCAAAAAGGTCAACGGGAAGACGCCCATGCCGACCAGGTTGGCACGGTGAATGCGCTCGAAACTCTCCGCGATGACCGCCTTGACGCCCAGCAGGCTGGTGCCCTTGGCTGCCCAGTCGCGCGAGGATCCGGTGCCGTATTCCTTGCCGGCGATTACGACGAGCTGCACGCCAGCCGCGATGTACTTCATCGCGGCATCGTAGATCGGCATCTGCTCGCCGCCGGGCAGGAATCGCGTGACGCCGCCCTCGACACCGGGAACCATCAGATTCTTGATTCGCGTGTTCGCAAAAGTGCCGCGCATCATGACCTGGTGGTTGCCGCGCCGCGAGCCGTAGCTGTTGAAATCGGCGGGCGCCACACCGTGCTCCTGCAGGTACAGACCGGCCGGCGCTTCCTTGCGGATCGCACCCGCGGGCGAGATGTGGTCGGTCGTGATCGAGTCGCCGAACAGTGCCAGGCAGCGCGCCCGGCGAATCGCCGGCAGCCCCGGCGGCTTCCGGCTCATGCCCTCGAAGTAGGGCGGATTCTGGATGTAGGTGCTGGCGCCCTCCCAGCGATAGGTTCGCGAGGCCGGCACGTCGATGCCGCGCCAGCGCTCATCGCCCTTGAAGACGTCGGCGTAGGTCCTTGTGAACAAGTCCGCGGACACCGAACGCCCGATCGCCTGCTGGATCTCCTTTTCGCTCGGCCAGATATCGCGCAGATAGACCGGCTTGCCATCGCGGCCGCTGCCGATCGGATCGCGCGTGAGGTCGAGGTCAACGGTGCCGGCGAGCGCGTAAGCCACGACGAGCGGCGGAGAAGCCAGGAAGTTCATGCGTACTTCCTGGTGCACGCGGCCCTCGAAATTGCGGTTGCCGGACAGCACCGAGGCGACCGAGAGCTTGCGCTGGCCGATCGCCTTCGAGATCGGCGCATTGAGCGGCCCGGAGTTGCCGATGCAGGTCGTGCAGCCATAGCCGACGATATGGAACCCGAGCGCCTCGAGATCGACGAGCAGTCCCGCGCGCGTCAGGTAATCGGTGACGACCTTGGACCCGGGCGCCATCGAGGTCTTGACCCAGGGTTGCACGGCGAGCCCGCGTTCCTTCGCCTTGCGCGCGAGCAGGCCGGCGCCGACCATCACCGCGGGGTTCGACGTGTTGGTGCAGGACGTGATCGCGGCGATGACGACCGCACCGTCCTTCAGCTCGAAATCCCGGCCCGCGTCGCTGACCCGCGTGGAACCTTGTGACCGCCACTTGTCCTGGTCCTTTTCGAAAGCCGCGCGGAACGCCTTCTGCATGTCGCCGAGCAGCACACGATCCTGGGGCCGCTTCGGGCCGGCCAGAGACGGCTGCACGGTGGACAGGTCGAGGTGCAGAATGTCGGTGTAACGCGCGTCGGGCGCGCCGTCGTGACGCCACAGACCCTGTGCCTTCGCGTACTCGCGCACCAACGCGATCTGGCCCTCGTCGCGGCCGGTCAGGCGCAGGTAGACGAGCGTCTCCTCGTCGATCGGGAAGATACCGCAGGTCGCTCCGTACTCCGGGGCCATATTCGCGATGGTCGCGCGATCGGCGAGCGGAAGCTGGGCAAGGCCATCGCCGAAAAATTCGACGAACTTCTCGACAACGCCGCGTTTGCGCAGTTGCTCAGTGACCGTCAGCACCAGATCGGTGGCCGTCGCGCCTTCCGGCAGGCGTCCGGTCAGCTTCATGCCGATCACTTCCGGGATCAGCATCGTCGACGGTTGCCCGAGCATCGCAGCTTCGGCCTCGATGCCGCCGACGCCCCAGCCCAGCACGCCGACGCCGTTGATCATCGTCGTGTGCGAATCGGTGCCGACCACGGTATCCGGGTAGGCGAGACCGCGGTCGTTGACGAACACGACGCGCGCGAGGAACTCGAGATTCACCTGGTGCACGATGCCGGTGTCCGGCGGCACCACGGCGAAATTGTCGAACGCCGACTGGCCCCAGCGCAGGAAGGTGTAACGCTCCTTGTTGCGCTGGAACTCCAGCAGGGCGTTGAGATTGAGCGCACCGGCCGAACCGTAGTGGTCGACCATGACCGAATGGTCGATGACGAGTTCCGCCGGGATCAGCGGATTGATCTTGCCGGGATCGCCGCCGAGCGCCGCCATCGCGTCGCGCATCGCCGCGAGATCGACGACCGCGGGCACGCCGGTAAAGTCCTGCATGATCACCCGGGCGGGAGTGAATGCAATCTCGCGCGCCGGCAACTTCCTCGGGTCGGCGCTCGCGAGCGCGATGATGTCGTCGCGCGTGACCGTCGCGCCGTCTTCGTGGCGCAGCAGGTTCTCGAGCAGGATCTTCAGCGAGTAGGGCAGGCGGCCGACCGGGTATTCCGCGAGCGACTCGAGGCTGTAGTACTCGAAGCTGCGGGCACCGACGGTGAGCTTGCGGCGTGCCTTGAAGCTGTCCTGCATGAATCCTCCGGATCGCTGATTATAGCCGCGTCGCAGGAGGCTTCAGGCCGCCACCCGCTGGTGATCGGCCTGCAGCGAGTCAATCACCCCGCCGCCCAGGCATTCCTCGTCGCGGTAGAAAACCGCGTACTGGCCCGGAACCGCCCCTTTCTGCGGATTCGCGAAGCACAGTTCGGCGCCTTCCGCGGACAGGCTGACCTTGCAGGAAGTGTCGGGCTGGCGGTAGCGCAGTTTGACGGTGCATTCGAAGGCCTGCGCGGGAGGGCCACCGCTGATCCAGTGCAGCTCGCTGGCGCGCAGGCCGCGGCAATACAGCGCCGGATGATCGCGACCCTGCACGACGATGAGCGCGTTGCGCCCAGGATCCTTGCCGGCCACGAACCACGGGGCGGCCTCGCGTCCTTGCAGTCCGCCGACGCCCAGGCCGCTGCGTTGCCCGAGCGTGTAGCGCGCGAGTCCCTGATGCTCGCCGATGGCCACGCCGTCCGGCGTCTCGATCGGACCGGGGCTGCCCGGCAACCAGGACTCCAGGAATGCTCCAAATGGCCGCTCGCCGATGAAGCAGATGCCGGTGGAGTCGCGCTTGTCGAATACCGGCAGGCCGCGTTCGCGGGCGATTGCACGCACTTCCGGCTTGCGAAGCGCGCCGACCGGAAAGACGCAGCTGGCGAGTTCTGCGGCGGAAAGCTGGTGCAGGAAATAGCTCTGGTCTTTCGCGGCGTCCACGCCCCGCAGCAGGCGCGCATCGCCGCCGATTCGGGCGTAATGCCCGGTTGCGAAGCGCAGGGCGCCCAGGCGCCGCGCATAGGCCAGGCAAAGTCCGAACTTGATCTCGCGGTTGCATAGTACATCCGGGTTGGGGGTGCGACCCGCGCGTAGCTCGGCAAGGAAATGCGCGAAGACGCG
>CAYZDW010000062.1:0-2926 GCA_964477175.1 uncultured Steroidobacteraceae bacterium
GCGCCGGCCTTGCCAAAACTGCGCAGGTTGTGTTCGTCGTTGCCGATCTCGCCGATCGTCGCGCGGCAATCCGCGCTGACCTTGCGGGTTTCGCCGGACTTCAGGCGCAGGATCGCATTGCCACCCTCGCGGCCGCTGTACTGCGCCGAGTTGCCCGCGGCGCGTGCGACCTGGCCGCCCTTGCCGGGCTTGAGCTCGACGTTGTGCACCAGCGATCCGACCGGGATATGCCGCAATGGCATCGAATTGCCGGCCCGGATCGGCGAGTCGGCGCCGGACTGCAGGTCGTCGCCCGGCTCCACGCCCTTCGGGGCGAGGATGTAGCGGCGTTCGCCGTCCTTGTACAGCAGGAGCGCGATGAACGAGGAGCGGTTCGGGTCGTACTCGAGCCGCTCGACCTTGGCGGGGATGCCGTCCTTGTCGCGGCGGAAGTCGATCATGCGGTAGTTGTGCTTGTGGCCGCCGCCCTTGTGGCGCGTGGTCATGCGGCCGACGTTGTTGCGTCCGCCGGTGGACTTGTGGCCGGCCACGAGCGCGCGCACCGGCGCGTCGCGGTACAAATGCGAACGGTCGGGGCGCAGCTGAAAGCGCGTGCCCGGCGAGGTCGGCTTGAGTTTTTTCAGTGCCATGATGCTGTCCCGTGGCCAGGCTCAGGCGCGCTCGGCGCCGGCCATCTCGATGGTCTGGCCCTCGGCCAGACGCACGTAAGCCTTCTTCCAGTCCGAGCGGCGGCCCTCGGAACGCCCGAAGCGCTTGCTCTTGCCCGCCTGGTTGACGACGCGTACCGAGTCGACCTTGACCTCGAACATGAACTCGACCGCGGCGCGGATCTCCGGCTTGGTCGCGTCGGTGCGGACCCGGAACACGTACTGGTTGCCCAGTTCGGCAATGCGCGCGCTCTTTTCCGACACATGCGGCGCGATCAGCACGTTGATCAGCCGTTCCTTGGAAATGCCGCTCATGCGAGCTTCTCCTCGAGCAGCCGCAGCGCGCCGACGGTCGCGAGCACCTTCGGATAGCGCGCCAGGCTCAGCGGATCGAGACTCGCGACAGGCAGCACGTCGACGCCCACCAGGTTGCGCGACGCGAGGTGCAGCTTCTCGTCGTAGGCCTCGATCAGGATCAGCACCTTCTCGAGTCCGAGTTCGGCCAGCTTGCCGACCAGCATCCGGGTCTTCGGCGCCTCGAGCTCGAGCGTGCCGGTCACCAGCAGCCGTTCCTGGCGTGCGAGTTCGGACAGCATCGAGCGGATCGCGCCGCGGTACATCTTGCGGTTGACCTTCTGCGCGTAGCTCCTGGGCTTGGCCGCGAACGCTCGCCCGCCGCCGACCCAGATCGGGCTGCGGATCGAGCCTGCCCGCGCGCTGCCCGTGCCCTTCTGGCGCCACGGCTTCTTGCCGCCGCCGCGCACCTCGGCCTTCGTCTTCTGCGCCTTGGTGCCCGCGCGGCCCGCGGCCGCGTAGGCGATCAGCACCTGATGGACCAGCGGCTCGTTGAACTCACGGCCGAAGGTCGCATCGCTGACATCGATTTCGGAGCCGGATGCCCCGCCATTCACCAGCTTCAGCTTCATCGCCAGTGCCTCTGGGTCACTTCTTTGTCGCGGCCACGATCTTGCGGCGCCTGCTCGCTGCGGCCTTGACCGACGGCCGCACGACGACGCGACCGCCCGGGGCCCCGGGCACCGACCCGCTGACCAGCAGCAGGTTGCGCTCCAGATCCACCTGGACGACCTTCAGGTTCTCCTCGGTGCGGCGCACACCGCCCATGCGGCCCGCCATGCGCTTGCCGGGGAATACCCGGCCCGGCGTCTGGCGCTGGCCGATCGAGCCGGGCGAACGGTGCACCACCGAGGCGCCATGGCTTGCGTAACCGCCGGCGAAGCCGTGCCGCTTCATGACGCCGGCATAGCCCTTGCCGATCGTCGTGCCCGTGACGTCGATGACCTGGCCGGCCTCGAACATGTCGACCTTGAGTTCAGCGCCGCTCTTGAGCTCCGCGCCTTCGCCCTCGGCGAGGCGGAACTCAACCAGGTCCTCACCCGGCGGGACGCCCGGCTTGGCGTAGTGACCGGCGATAGGCTTGGTGAGCCGGGAAGCGCGGCGGGTGCCAACGGTGACCTGGATGGCGCGATAGCCGTCGGGGCTCGCGTCCTTGACCTGGACGACGCGGTTCGGCAGGGCCTCGATGACCGTCACCGACAGGGCGTCGCCTGCGTCGGTGAATACCCGAGTCATGCCGGCCTTGCGGCCGATCAGACCTATGGTCATGATTTATAACCTTTTTTACACTGCGTCGGCTGCAATTGGCCGGCGCTGTCCCACAATCAATCCGCCCCAGGTTGGCGCCCTGGCGCTCCTGTGGCCAGTTTCGACCCCGCAAAAAGCGACGGCGGCGGATGCGAATCCGTGCGCCGTTCAGGGCGAAAACGAGCCGCGTAGTATAGCGGCTCGTCGCCTCAGTTCAACTTGATCTGCACGTCCACGCCCGCCGGCAGCTCGAGGCGCATGAGCGCGTCGACCGTCTTTTCGGTTGGGTTGACGATGTCCATCAGGCGCTTGTGGGTGCGGATCTCGTACTGGTCGCGCGCGTCCTTGTCGACGTGCGGCGAGACCAGCACCGTGAAGCGCTCGATCTTGGTCGGCAATGGCACCGGCCCGCGCACGGTCGCGCCCGTGCGGCGCGCGGTCTCGACGATCTCGCGCGCCGAGGTGTCGATCAGCTTGTGATCGAAAGCCTTCAGGCGGATCCGGATGTTCTGGCTGGTTGCCATCATTGCACCGTCACTTGATCACCTTTGACACGACGCCGGCGCCGACGGTGCGGCCGCCTTCGCGAATCGCGAAGCGCAGCCCCTCCTCCATCGCAATCGGCGCAATCAACTCCACCACCATCTTGATGTTGTCCCCCGGCATCACCATCTCGA
>CAYZDW010000063.1:0-2651 GCA_964477175.1 uncultured Steroidobacteraceae bacterium
GGGCAGTGGCACCTCGAGCAGCGCCGATGCGCCACCCGAGACGAGCAGCAGCACGCGGCTGCCGGTGGGCGTGGCCGCCGCGAAGGCGAGCGCGGCTTCGCCCGCCTCGAGGCTGCGCGCGCCGGGGAAAGGATGGTCCCCCGCCAGGCAGACGATCCGCGGACACGCGAGCAGCTCGTGCGCGAGGCCGTCGTCCGGCGCGATGACCAGCCCCCGGGCAAGCCGATCGCCGAGCGCATCGAGAGCGCCAAGCATCATCGCCGAAGCCGCCTTGCCGACGGCCAGCGCGCTCAGGGACCTCTGGTCGCGGTCCGCCGCCAGTGTCGCACGCACGCGCCGGCGCCCGTCGACGGCGGACAGGGCCACACGGTAGAAATGCAGCAGAAGCTCGCGCCGCGAATCGCCCTGCGCGCCGGCCATCGGCGCGATTGTCAGACGGCGCGGGCGGCGCGGCCGCCTTGCAGGTCCAGCAGGCGCTGCGCGCGCGCGCCGTCGGAACGATCGCGCTCGAGGCGCGCGAGGTACTCGGTGGTGACGTCGCCGGTAACGTACTGTCCCGAGAAGCAGGAAGTGTCGAACGCCGTGATGCGCGCATCGTCGTGGCGGCAGGCGGCGACGAGGTCATCCAGATCCTGGTAGATCAGCCAGTCGGCCCCGATGATCCTCGCCACGTCGTCGTCGCTGTGGCCGGCGGCCACCAGTTCGGTCGCGACCGGCATGTCGATGCCGTAAACGTTGGGAAATCGCACGGGCGGGGCTGCCGATGCGAAATAGACATTGCGGGCACCGGCTTCGCGCGCGAGCTCGATGATTTGCGCCGACGTCGTGCCACGGACGATCGAGTCGTCGACCAGCAGGACGTTGCGTCCGCGGAACTCCAGATCGATCGCGTTGAGCTTGCCGCGCACGGATTTCTGTCGCAGGTCCTGGCCCGGCATGATGAAGGTCCGGCCGATGTAGCGGTTCTTGACGAAGCCCTCACGATACTTCACGCCGAGCGCGAGTGCGAGTTGCAGCGCGCTGGTCCGGCTGGTATCGGGTATCGGGATCACCACGTCGATGTCATGTTCGGGCCGCAGCCGCGCAATCTTCTCCGCCAGCTTCTCGCCCATCCGCATGCGCGCCTTGTGCACCGAGATGTTGTCGATGATCGAGTCCGGCCGCGCGAAGTAGACATACTCGAAGATGCAGGGAGTATGCAGGGCGGCGGGAGTGCATTGCCGGGCGTGCAGCCGTCCCTGCGTGTCGATGAATATCGCCTCACCGGGACCGACGTCGCGCACCAGGTCGAAATCGAGCATGTCGAGCGCGACGCTCTCGGAAGCCAGCATCCACTCCGGCCCGCGCGGCGTTTCGCGCCGCCCGAGCACGAGAGGCCGGATGCCGTGCGGGTCGCGGAACCCGACGATGCCATGGCCGACGATCAGCATGACGACCGCATAGCCGCCCCGGCAGCGGCGAAACACCGCCTCGAGTGCGCGGAACACGTCGCCGGCCGCCGGCCGCGCGGCGGTCGAGCGCTGCAATTCGCTCGCAAACACGTTGAGCAGCACTTCTGAATCCGAGCGCGTGTTCAGGTGGCGACGGTCCTCTGCGATCATCGTATGCGACAGCTCGTCGGCGTTGGTCAGGTTGCCGTTGTGGCCGATGCCGATGCCGAACGGGGCGTTCACGTAGAACGGCTGGGCCTCGTCGGCGCTGTCGCAGCCGGCGGTCGGGTAACGCACGTGACCGATGCCGACATGGCCGATCAGCAGGCGCATGTCGCGCTCGCGGAACACGTCGCGCACCAGGCCGTTGTCCTTGCGGGAGAACAGCGCGCGGTCGTCCATCGTCATGATGCCGGCAGCGTCCTGGCCACGGTGCTGCAGCACCGTCAGCGCATCGTAGATTCGCTGGTTGACCGGGGCCGTGCCGACGATGCCAACGATGCCGCACATGCTTCAGCGCCCCGGGGGTTCTGCAGCCCGTTCGAGCAGTTCAGCGGCGACCGGCTCGGCGTAGCGCTCGAGCCAGTTGGCAACCGCCTCGGCCGCCGGCATGGATTTCGTCTTCTGCCACCAGGGTTCCAGGTCCAGGTCGACGGCCCTGCCACCGATCACCAGCAGGCCGATCACGACGACGGCACGCATCAGCCCGAACAGGCCCCCGAGCAGGCGGTCGGTTACCGCGAGGCCCGCGGCGCGATAAACGAAGTGCGCCGTGATGGCGCCGGCCGCCGAGCCTGCCAGCAGCACCAGGAACAGGACGATCACCCGGCCGGCCCACTCGCGTATACCCGGCTCCGCGAGCGCGCCGCCCAGCCACGGATAAAGCAGGTAGGCGAAATGCCAGGCGAGCCAGAGGCCGATCAGCCAGGACAGCAGGGAAATGGCCTCGCGGATGAATCCGCGCAGGCAGCCCAGGATGAGCGAAATCAGCAGGATGACTGTTAAAAGATGGTCAGCGCCATTCATCGGGCCGTGGCTCCATCGGGGCGAGCGGCATTCTAGCCGATCGATTTGCAAGGAACCTCTGAATTACTCTCACGCGCCCGCGTTGCTGCCTCAGGCCGCCTGCTGCAAGGCGCGGGCCGCAGGTAATATGTCTATATTCCCACGGGCCGCAACGCCGCACCAGGCGGGCTGAGGCACAACCCGTTAGTTGATTGA
>CAYZDW010000064.1:0-3930 GCA_964477175.1 uncultured Steroidobacteraceae bacterium
AAGCTCCTGTCCCAGCGCGGTTCCGGCCGCGGCCTGATATCGGTCTGCACGGCGGGCGGCATGGGTGTGACGGCCATCATGGAGCGCTGATTTGGCTGCTTGCCATTAGTTGCATTTGAAACTAAATTGACGGAATGAAGCGTTACATCGGTTTTCCGCGTGTCGAGGGCAAGGCCTCGCGGCAGGCGCATTGCGACCTGCCGCCCGGCACCTACGAGCGCGAGATGAGCAAGGAAGGCTTCTTCGGCCCGGCGGCCTTCTTCCACCACCGTCATCCGCCGACCGGCTGGTCGTCCTTCGAGGGGCCGTTGCGACCGCACGCCTTCGACCTGACCAGGCTCGATGTCATCGCGGCAAGCCCCTGGGCCGCGGATGAAGTGCTGCATAACGCGCATTGCCGGATCCGCTTCTGGCGCGTAGCCGGTCGTATGGATCACCTCGTGCGCAACGGCGACGGGGATGAACTCCTGTTCGTGCACCGCGGCCGCGGCGAGCTCTTTTGCGATTTCGGGCGACTTGCTTTTGAGACGGGTGATTACATAGTCTTGCCGCGCGGCACCATGTGGCGTCTCGACTGCGCGGAGCCGGTCGCCGCGCTCCTGATCGAGGCAACCAACGCCTCTTACATGTTGCCGGACAAAGGCCTGGTCGGACCCCATGCGATCTTCGACCCGGCCATGCTCGAAGCGCCGCGCATCGACGACGCATTCCGCGCGCAACAGGACGAGAAACCCTGGCGCGTCGCGATCAAGCGGCACAACCGCGTCTCG
This sequence comes from uncultured Steroidobacteraceae bacterium, assembly GCA_964477175.1. Lineage (GTDB taxonomy): Bacteria > Pseudomonadota > Gammaproteobacteria > Steroidobacterales > Steroidobacteraceae > SCUD01. The sequence continues at coordinate 771 of CAYZDW010000064.1, forward strand.
ACGGCGACTTTCCCCTACAACCCGCTGGACGCAGTCGGCTGGCACGGCGATCTTTCCGTCTGCCGCGTCAACGTGCGCGACATCCGCCCGCTGATGAGTCACCGCTACCACCTGCCGCCTTCAGCGCACACGACCTTTCTCGGCAACCGCTTCGTGGTCTGCACCTTCGCGCCGCGGCCCTTCGAGACCGACCCGGGCTCGCTGAAGATTCCGTTCTTCCACAACAACGACGACTACGACGAGGTCATCTTCTATCACGCAGGCGATTTCTTCAGCCGCGACAATATCCACCCCGGCATGGTCACGCTGCACCCCGGCGGCTTCACGCATGGGCCGCATCCCAAGGCGCTCGAGCGCATGCTCGTGCAGACCAAGCCCGCGACCGACGAATACGCCGTGATGGTGGATACGCGCGATGCGCTCGAGATCGGCGCCGCTGCTGCCGCGGTCGAGTGGCAGGGCTACGTGGACAGCTGGAAAGGCCCCGCGAAATGAAACTCGCGACGCTCGCGGACGGCAGCCGCAACGGCCGGCTGGCGGTTGTCAGCCGCGACCTGTCGCGCGCGGTCTTCGCCACCGGCATCGCGCAGACCCTGCAGGCGGCGCTCGATGACTGGAGGCGCACCGCGTCCGGCCTCGAAGCGCTCGCGCGTTCGCTGGAATCGGGCAGCGCGGACGCCTTCGCCTTCGATGCTGCGCGTGCCTTGTCGCCGCTGCCGCGTAGCTATCATTGGGTGGACGGCAGCGCTTACGTCAATCACGTCGAGCTTGTGCGCAAGGCGCGCGGCGCGACGATGCCAGAGTCGTTCTGGACCGATCCACTCGTCTACCAGGGCGGCTCGGATGACCTGCTGCCGCCGGCCGGTGACGCCGCATTTGCGAGCGAAGATTGGGGCATCGATCTCGAGGGCGAGGTGGCCGTGATCACGGATGACGTGCCGATGGGCACCGATGCGCAGGCCGCGCGCGGGCATATCCTGTTGCTGATGTTGGTCAACGACTGGTCGCTGCGGAATTTGATACCTGCCGAACTCGCGAAAGGCTTCGGCTTCTACCAGTCGAAGCCCGCGACCGCATTCTCACCGGTCGCGGTCACGCCGGACGAGCTGGGCGAAGCCTGGGACGGCGCGAAGGTTCACCTGCCGCTCATCGTGCACCTGAACGACGGCCTGCTCGGCCGGCCGAATGCCGGCGTGGACATGACCTTCGATTTCGGCCAGCTCATCGCGCATGCGACGAAGACGCGCAAGCTCGGCGCCGGCACCATCGTCGGCTCCGGCACGGTTTCGAATCGCGACCGGTCGCCGGGCTCCTCCTGCCTCGCCGAGCGGCGCATGCTAGAGACTCTCGAGCAGGGACGGCCCTTGACACCTTTTCTTTCCTTTGGCGACCGCGTGCGCATCGAGATGTTCGATGCCGGCGGTCATTCCATCTTTGGCGCGATCGACCAGCGCGTCGTGAAGGCCGCCTGATGCGCTCCCCTGAATCGAAGCTGAGGCTCAAGGATCCCGCTCTGTTCCGCCAGCAGTGCCATGTGAATGGCGCCTGGATTGACGCGGCGGGCGACGCGTCGCTACCCGTCACGAACCCCGCGACCGGCGAAAAGCTCGGCACGGTGCCCGCTATCAATGCCGCAGGCGCCGAGGTCGCCGTCGCCGCCGCGCATGCGGCCTTCCCGGCCTGGGCCGCGAAGACTGGCAAGGAACGCGCGGCAGTGCTGCGGCGCTGGCAGGACCTGATGATGGCGAACGTCGAGGACCTCGCGCTGCTCATGACCGCCGAGCAGGGCAAGCCGCTCGCGGAATCGCGCGGCGAGATCGCCTATGCGGCGTCCTTCGTCGAATGGTTCGGCGAGGAAGCGAAGCGACTCTACGGCGACGTGATCCCCGGCCATCAGGCCGACAAGCGTATCCTCGTGCTGCGCCAGCCGGTCGGCGTCGTCGCCGCGATCACGCCCTGGAATTTCCCGGCCGCGATGATCACTAGGAAAGTGGCGCCCGCGCTTGCGGCCGGTTGCACGGTCGTCTGCAAGCCGGCGACGCAGACACCCTACTCCGCGCTCGCGCTCGCCGAGCTCGGGCAGCGCGCGGGGTTGCCGGCGGGCGCCTTCAATGTGATCACGGGCCCGGCCCGCGCGATCGGCGGCGTGCTGACCGGCGACGCGCGCGTGCGCAAGCTCTCCTTCACGGGCTCCACCGAAATCGGCAAGCTCCTGATGGCGCAGTGCTCGCGCACAATGAAGAAAATCTCGCTGGAACTCGGTGGCAATGCGCCCTTCATCGTGTTCGACGATGCGGACCTCGACGCCGCCGTGCAGGGCGCGATCGCCAGCAAGTACCGCAACACGGGTCAGACTTGCGTCTGCGCCAACCGGTTGCTCGTGCAGGCAGGCGTCTACGACGCATTCGCCGCGAAGCTGGTCGCGACCGTCAAGAAACTCCGCGTCGGCGACGGACTCGCGGGCGAAACCGACCAGGGGCCGCTGATCGATGCGGCCGCATTGGCGAAGGTCGAGGAGCATGTCGCGGATGCGCTCGCGAAAGGCGCGAAAGCCGTGACAGGCGGGCGCCGCCATGCGCTCGGCGGAACCTTTTACGAGCCCACCGTGCTCACGGGCGTGACGCCCGCAATGATGCTCGCCAGAGAAGAGACCTTCGGGCCGGTCGCGCCGCTATTCCGCTTCGAGACCGAGGCGCAGGCGATCGCAATGGCGAACGACACCGAGTTCGGGCTCGCCGCCTACCTGTACACGCGCGACCTCGCGCGCTCCTGGCGAGTCTCCGAGGCGCTCGAATACGGCATCATCGGGCTCAATACGGGATTGATCTCGACCGAAGTCGCGCCCTTCGGCGGCGTCAAGGAATCGGGCACCGGCCGCGAAGGCTCGAAGTACGGCATTCTCGAGTACACCGAGCTGAAGTACGTCTGCGTCGGAGGCGTGCAGTAGCCGTCTTATTCGGCCCACACGTGTCTAGCGTTTTTGCCACTTTGCCGCATATGTTTTTCCCCTTGACGACAAGCGGAACTTGACCCTCACGCGGGGGTCTGTATCCTGCGTGCCGGGACCATGGACACCCCTTATCCGTGGGCCCGGAGGTCACCCCCCGTGGTTGGTTTCGTGCGCTTGTATCCCCTTCATTCATATAGGAAATCAGATCAT